>JAGPVD010000034.1 GCA_018067145.1 Methyloceanibacter sp. | reverse complement strand
TGCCGGGCTTGCGGAAGTCGGTGCAAGCGAAGAACTGACCGTCGCCCTTCATGCGGCGGATCGGCATATGCATCTCGACGAACTGGAGCTTGAGGTCTTCGCCGGTCTTGTCATCCTTGACGGTGATGTTGCCGTCCTCGTCTTTGTTGTTGACGATGTAGTTATGGATCGCGCTCTGCACGTGCCACGCCCGCGTGTCCTCCGTGGTGCCGGGATGCTCACTGACAGGCAACCACCACCACGCGACGGGAAGACGCGTCATCATGAAATATCCGTCGCCATCGCGCTTCGGACCTTTCTGAACCCTGATGTCCATGAGGGTGAGGTCTTGGCCTTCGGGGTTGAACCAGAAATCGAGGGCGTATTGCTTCTTCGGCTCGTCCTTGTCGTGGAAGATGACATTGGCGAACCAGCCATAGCCTTCCATGCCGCGCACGATTTTGATCTTCTCGTAAACAAGATTGAGATCGGTGCCGAGCTTGGGGTCGCGGAACACGAAGGTGCCGTCCTTCGTACGTTCGGCGAGCACTTCCGCGACGCGGGCGTTGACGTCTTCCTCACCGAACTCCTTAGCGCCGGCGGCGATCGCGACCTTCTTCCCCTCTAGGAACTTTCTCGCCCGGTCGAGATTGCCGGCCGGGTCCTTGAGGAAGGCGGCTTTCGAGTTCTCGCTCGAGAAGCAGTAAATCTTGCCGTCCTCATCGGTCCAGTTCAGCGAGCAGTCGGTGCTGACGGACTGGCCGGAGGCAAGACCCATGGCACAGCTATCGCCGAACTCGCCATGAGTCGGGGCAGGTGACATCGAGTCTCCAGCAGCTTGGGCGAGGGAAGCTCCCCCCAGGCAAAGGGCTACGACGAGCGCAGCGGAACGAGCCAACGAAACAAGCAGGGCAGGGGTTTTGGTCATTGTTTTAGTGTCCTTGGGCGGTTTTTTATGGGTCCAGCACCTATTTCTTAGGCCGCCGGGGCGCATCCAGTATGTGACTTAGGTCACTCTCGGACGGCAGAGCGCAAGGGGCCCCGCAATTCATCCTCGTCGGCGGCGCCATATTGCGCCAGAGCAGACCGGTTGAGCACCTCGATTGAGCCCCGCGAAGAGCGCAGCCAGCCCATCCGCTCCCATTCCGAGATATAGCGGCTGATCACCTCGCGCACGCTGCCGAGGTCCAGGGCCAATTGCTGATGGGTCTTCGACACGACACCTTGAGAGCCGGCCTCCGCCAGCAGCCGCCGCGCCAGACGCAAGTCGAGGCTCGTGAATGCGACCTCGTCCACCAGCGTGATGAGGCTTGACAGCAGATCTCCGTAATTGCCGAGGACGTAATGCCGGAATTTGGGCGAGGCGCCCATCAGGCGATGGAACACGTCAGCCGGGAGCGCGGCGAGAAGGACGTCGGCTTGGGCTGTGCTTTCAGCTGGGAAAGGATTGCCCGCGAATAGGCATGAGGTCGTGAGCACGCAGGTTTCGCCGGGCCCCACTTGATACAGCATGATCTCGCGGCCCGACTCCGAGGTCTTGAAGATGCGCGTCTGGCCCTCGATGCACATCAGGTAGTTTTGGCAGGCCTGCCCCTGGTGATAGGCGATATCGCCATTTCCCAAACGGGGGAACTGGGTCGCGGCGAGCAATACCGCCTTGGCTTCGGGCTCAAGCTCGGCAAGCTCGGGGAAGGTGTTGAACCAGCGCGCAATCAGAATATCGTTTGGCATCGCCCACACATTGTTGTTGAAGCCTGTTGCCCGTCTCGCGCTGGCCAAAAGCCAAGGACGCCCACGCGGCAGATTGCCGCTAGAATATGGGAATAATTGGCAATCGGGGGATAAATTTCCCGTTATTAGCCGGATGAGCCGGGCAACCGGGGCGTGCGGGAATTAATCATGTTGCCGCATGAGCAACTTGACCTGATCATCCAAAATCTCCTTATTTATGGGGTCAGCAGGCCGGATGGCCGCTCCGCCAAGGTCGCGTATCAAGGCGGGGAGGAAAGTCCGGGCTCCATGGAAGCACGGTGCCGGATAACATCCGGCGAGGGCGACCTTAGGGAAAGTGCCACAGAGAGCAGACCGCCTTTGCGCCGGAAACGGTGGCAAAGGTAAGGGTGAAAGGGTGCGGTAAGAGCGCACCGCGTGCTTGGCAACAAGGACGGCAAGGCAAACCCCACCGGGAGCAAGACCAAATAGGGGTCGCGCGGGCGAGAAATCGTCCAAGTCTGTTTCCAGACAAGTGACCCGGGTTGGTTGCATGAGGCGTATCGCAAGATGCGCCCCAGATGAATGGCCATCCTCTCGTGAAAGCGAGAGACAGAACCCGGCTTACAGGCTTGGTGACATGTTAGGGCCGGCGCGCGGGAAACCCCGTGCGCCGGCCTCCAATTTTCTAGTGGCCTCCACAAGAAGACCGTTCAGCTGAGATCAAGCAAGTCTGAGATCATACAAGATCGAAGCGATCGGCGTTCATCACCTTGGTCCAAGCCGCCACGAAGTCCCGCACGAACCGTTCCTGGTTGTCGGAGGAGGCATAGACCTCTGCCAGCCCCCGGAGCTGGGAGTTCGAGCCGAAGATGAGGTCAACACGGCTGCCGGTCCACTTCACGTCGCCGCTGTCGCGATCACGCCCTTCGAACACGTCGTCAGTGTCCGAGACCGCTTTCCACTCTGTGCTCATGTCGAGCAAGTTGACGAAGAAATCGTTGGTCAACGTCTCAGGCTGTTTGGTGAAGACGCCATTTGGGGACTGATCATGGTTGGCACCGAGGACGCGTAGGCCCGCGATGAGAACCGTCATCTCGGGCGCGGTCAGCGTCAGGAGTTGCGCCTTGTCGATCAGCAGCTCTTCGGCCGATACGCTGTACTGACCCTTAGCGTAGTTACGGAACCCATCGGCAATCGGTTCGAGAACAGCAATGGAGTCCACATCGGTTTGCTCTTGCGAGGCGTCCATGCGGCCCGGCGCGAAGTGGACAGTCACATCGTGCCCGGCCTTCTTCGCGGCTTGCTCCACGGCGGCAGAACCGCCGAGGACGATCAGATCGGCAAGCGACACTTTCTTGCCGCCCGACTGTGCGTCGTTGAACGTCGTCTGGATGCTTTCGAGGGTTTTAAGCACTTTGTCCAATTGGGCAGGCTGGTTAACCTCCCAATCCTTCTGGGGCGCAAGGCGGATGCGCGCGCCGTTTGCGCCGCCACGCTTGTCGGACCCACGGAAGGTGGACGCCGACGCCCAGGCGGTCGAGACGAGTTCCGGGATCGATAGTCCAGAGGCAAGGATCACGCCCTTGAGGTCAGCGATGTCCTGCACGTCGATCAGCGCGTGATCGACGGCGGGAATTGGGTCCTGCCAGATAAGCTCCTCGGCCGGGACCTCCGTGCCAAGATAACGTGAGCGCGGGCCCATGTCGCGATGGGTAAGCTTGAACCACGCGCGCGCGAAGGCATCGGCGAACTCTTCCGGGTTCTCGTGGTAGCGCTTAGAAATCGGCCCGTAGATCGGGTCCATGCGCATCGCCATGTCCGCCGTGGTCATCATGGTCGTGACCCGATTCGATGGATCGTCGGCGGTCGGCGCAAGGTCCTTTTCGTCAGGATTGACCGGAACCCACTGCCAGGCGCCGGCGGGGCTCTTCACCAGATCCCAATCGTAGCCGAACAGAACGTCGAAATAGCCGCTGTCCCATTTGACCGGGTTCGAGGTCCATGCGCCCTCAATGCCGCTGCCGATCGTATCGCCGCCTTTGCCGCTGCCAAAGCTGCTCTTCCAGCCGAGGCCTTGTTCTTCGATACTGGCGGCCTCGGGTGCGGGTCCAACCAACGCCGCATCACCGGCGCCATGGGATTTGCCGAAGGTGTGACCGCCGGCGGTAAGCGCAACGGTCTCCTCGTCGTTCATCGCCATGCGCGCGAAGGTCTCGCGAATGTCTTTGCCGGACGCGACCGCACTCGGCTCGCCGTTCGGGCCTTCCGGGTTCACGTAGATCAGACCCATCTGCACCGCGGCGAGGGGGCGTTCGAGTTCCCGGTCGCCGCTATAACGATTGTCGCCAAGCCACTCTGTCTCGGCGCCCCAATAGATGTCCTCCTCTGGCTCCCAGATGTCTTCTCGCCCGCCGGCAAAACCGAAGGTCTTGCCGCCCATCGATTCAATGGCGCAGTTGCCGGCGAGGACCATGAGGTCGGCCCAGGAGAGCTTGTTGCCGTATTTCTGCTTGATCGGCCAAAGCAGCCGGCGCGCCTTGTCGAGGTTCACATTGTCGGGCCAGCTGTTGAGCGGCGCGAAGCGCTGCGAGCCGCTGCCGGCGCCGCCGCGGCCATCGCCGGTTCGATAAGTGCCCGCGCTGTGCCAGGCCATGCGGATGAAGAACGGACCGTAATGCCCGTAGTCCGCCGGCCACCAGTCTTGGGAGTCTATCATCAGCGCGTAGAGGTCTTGTTTCACGGCGCTGAGGTCGAGCGTCTTGAATGCCTCTGCGTAGTTAAAGTCCTCGCCCATGGGATTGGACTCATCGGAGTTCTGATGGAGAATTTTGAGGTTCAGCTGGTTCGGCCACCAGTCATGGTTCGACATGTCACCACGGGTCGTATGAGTGTGCATCACCGGGCATCCGCCCGCGTCATCGGCTTTCTTATCCATCTTTATTCTCCGAGCAAGAATTGGCTTGGCCGCAGCATGCGCTCAAGGCTGCACATGCCGTCTTAGGTTGCAGACGCGGCTTGAGCCGCAGCATGCGGCTACCTTAGAATAAGTGCAAATCGGATTTACCTATCTAGTCGATAAGTAAAACTTATGATTCTGTGTGGTCTGGGGCGGCGCACCGGCGGCCGCCGGTCGTTAGTCTTCGAGGAAGTCGCGGAGCAGGCCAAGCGTCGCCTCGGGCTGCTCTTCATGGGGCATGTGTCCGCATTCATCCACCAGCTTGAGGCTGGCATTGGGCAGGGTGCGCCGGAGCTTCAGGCCGACGTCGAGCGGCACGATACGATCATGGTCGCACCACAGGATGAGCGTTGGCTGTTCAATCGATTTGTAACGCCTTGAGAGTTCCTCGATCCCTTCGGGCACGATCTGGCGCGCGCTATGGATGATGGCGTGCTTGCCGGCCGCGGTTCTAAGCGCCGCCGCGTAGGCCTCGACCTCTTCGTCCTTGATCTTGCTGTTATCGAGATAGGCGATCTGCAGCGCGATCCTGGTCTGCACGGCCGGCGGTACCATACGCAGGCCGACATGAGAGAAGACCCGCATGTCCAGCATGCGGAAGAACATTGGGATGTCTTGCGGGTAGGCGATCGAGTCGAGCAGCACGAGCTTGGTGATGCGCCCATTGAGGCGTTCGCTCTCATCGAGGGCCAGTACAAGCGCGACACCGCCGCCGAAGGAGTGACCGACTATCGTTAGATCGCGCAGATCGCGATCCAGGATCAGCTGGGTCAGCAGTTCGGCTTGGTCGAAGACCGAATAGCTCTCGTCGAACGGCTTGTCGGACTGCCCGAAGCCTTTCATGTCGACGGCGATGACGCGGTGATTGCGGGAGAGGTCCGGCGCGATCTTCCGCCACGTATAGGTGCTCGCGCCAAAACCATGGATCAGCAGTAGCGGTGGGCCTTCGCCCTGCTCTTCGTAGAAGAGCTTCACCGGGGCATCCGGGGGGCCGAGCCTGGCGAACCACGAACCGGCATCAGCACCGTTGGCTCCGGGCCCCCAAGCGACAAGCGCAAGCAGCGCTAGCGCGACGATGCCGCCCGCCGCTTTCAGCTCTCGTGTTGCCATTGCCTAAAAGGTCCGTCGCTCGTGGTTCCGGTCGCCAATGGGCGCCCCAAATACGCAAACTCTATGGCCGCCCGATCAGCGAATCATCCCGCCGGGCGGCACTAACCCTTGGCCCTTTGTACCGCGCTTCGTGCTAGGGCGGCAATTGGCCGGGGAACCGAACGAAGGGGTGAAAGACGCCCGATCTGGGTTGGGTTTTTTCTACATAAGAGTGGCGTGTTCCCGGCTCGTTCCATTGACCCCCATGCTATCCCATGTTATCCCATATTTGCCCGTTCGGTGAATGGGGTGGAGGGGGCAGGCAGCGCTTCCTTGTGAGGCCACGGGGGGGATCCCAGCGCCACTTCCTCCACCCATTTTTCAAAAGCGGGCGATAGCGCTGAAGTGCTGTTTGTCCAGTTTTCAATTCCGTCGGCTTCGATGCGCGTGAGGGGGAGATGGACCAGTTTGTCTCGACATTCACTAACAAGATCGACTCCAAGGGTCGCGTCTCTGTTCCCGCATCTTTCCGGGCAGTCCTTGTCAAGGACGGCCTCGACGGCATCTACTCCTATCCATCGCTTGATGCGCCTGCGCTCGACGCCGGCGGTCAGCGTCTCATCGACAAGATCAGTCATTTGGTCGAAGACCTCGCGCCCTATTCCGATGAGCGCGATCAGCTCGCTACGGCGCTCTTCGGCACCAGCGAAATCCTCACCGTCGATCAGGACGGTCGTACGATTCTACCGGAACGTCTGCGCGAGCACGCCGGCATCACCAGTCACGTCACTTTTGTCGGGCTGGGTGAAAAATTTCAGCTTTGGGAGCCGAAGCGCTTCGAAGCTCATCTCTCGGAGGCGCGCAGCAAAGTGCGTGACCTTCGCAAGCTACTCGGCGCGGGGCGTCGCGGAAGCGGCGGGCCAGAGGGAGCACGGGAATGATGGCGGGTCGCGACAGAAAATCGTCTGTCGTCGGCGGACTGACTCGCCACATTCCCGTGATGCTCTCCGAGGTTCTTGCGGCGCTTAAGCCAGCGGACGGCGAGATCATCGTCGACGGAACCTTCGGGGCGGGCGGCTACACCCAAGCCATTCTCGAGGCTGCCGACTGCAAAGTCATCGCCATCGATCGCGACGCACAAGCCTTCGCCTTAGGCAGTGAGCTTGCCAACACCTATCCCGGACTCCTGATCGCCGCGCTTGGCTGTTACTCCGAGATGGAGACTCTTGCCGAAGCTGAGGGCTTCTCATCCGTCGACGGCGTGACCCTCGATCTTGGCGTCTCCTCTATGCAGCTCGACCAAGCCGAGCGGGGCTTTTCCTTCGCCAAGGACGGCCCGCTCGACATGCGCATGGGCCCCGACGGCCCGACCGCCGCGGATATAGTCAATACGCTGTCGGAAGCGGAACTTGCGGAAATCATTTATATTTTTGGTGAGGAACGGCGGTCTCGCGTCATTGCCAGGGCTATTGTGGCCCGGCGTGCCGAAGCCCCCATCATGCGGACTGGCGACCTCGCCGACGTTGTGGTCAGCGTAATTGGCCGCAAGCGGGACGAGACCAAGCATCCCGCGACCCGCACGTTTCAGGCGTTTCGCCTCTTTCTCAACGCAGAGTTGGATGAGCTGGCCAAAGGCCTCGCGGCTGCCGAACGATTGCTGAAAACCGGCGGACGTTTGGCCGTGGTTACCTTCCATTCGTTGGAAGATCGTATCGTTAAGCGCTTTTTCGCCAGCCGCAGCGCCGCCGGCCCTAAAGGGTCGCGTCACCTGCCGGATAGGGTCGAAGAAACATTTTTGCCAAGCTTCCAGCTTCTTAACCGTCGTCCTTTAGAACCCGGTGAAGAAGAGATTAAGCGGAACCCACGGGCCCGCTCGGCGCGCCTCAGGGCCGGCGAGCGCACCGTGGCGCCCGCGCATGCGCTCGACCTTGCGGCTCTAGGAGTGCCAAGACTGCAGAACTGAGGGTCGAACAGTTTTGAGTAGAAGGGGACGCGAAGAGTTCGTTCGCGCGTAAGTATCATGTTGCGTTTCGTGAATATCTGCCTGGTCCTCGGTCTGGGGGCCGTCGCTTCGGTGATCTATCAGGCGAAATACGAGGCCCGCGGTATCGATGAGCGGATCATCGCCCTCAACAAACAGATTGAGACGGAGCGCGATGCCGTCGCGGTGCTGCGCGCGGAGTGGAGCCTGCTCAACCGGCCCGAGCGCATCGAACGGCTGGCCAAGAAATACATCAAGCTTGTGCCGCCCCATGCCCAGCAGCTGGTGCTTCTCGATGAAGTCACCGAGCGCGATTTCCAGCACGACGACGGACGCGAGGCCGCAAAGCCGATCAAGTCCGCCGCCATAGCCCACTAGTTAGAGCAGCCCGTTGCGCGAGACCAACAGACCCGATCCCGCCGAGGCACGCGCTGCGCGGGCCTACCATACCCGCTGTCGGGTTCGTTTCCGGCTGGCTTGCGTCGGCTTCGCGCTCGCCTTCTTGCTGGTTGGTGGGCGCCTGATGACGTTCGGCTTTGCCCCCCCCAAGATTGCCGGTGGCGGCAGCTTTGACATCGCCACCACGGTGCACCGACCTGACATCCTCGATCGTCACGGGCGGCTGTTGGCGACCGACATTCGTGGAGGTACACTTTACGCCGATCCGAAACGCGTCATCGATAGCGACGAGTTCGCCGAGAAAATCGCCAGCGTGTTTCGTGAAATCAATCCGAAGAAATTGCGTGCACGGCTAAATGCCGGGGGGCGCTTTGTTCGCATCAAGCGCGAACTGACCCCCCAGCAGGAGGCCGATGCCCACGCGCTTGGCCTGCCTGGTCTTGGCTTCATTCAGGAATATCGCCGCGTCTATCCCGTCGGCGCCACGGCGAGCCATGTGGTTGGCCTCGTGAACGTGGACAATAAGGGCCTCGCTGGCATCGAGAAATTCGTCGACGACAATCCGCATTTGACCATGGCGAGCCCGCAGACGGAATCCGGCGAAGAGACCATCACCTTGTCCCTCGACGTCGGCGTTCAGCATGTGCTGCGCGAGGAACTAAAAAACGCCATGACGACGTTCGAAGCCAAGGCTGCTGCCGGCATCGTCATGGACGTTCGCTCCGGCGAGGTCATGGGGCTTGCGTCACTGCCGGACTTCGACCCGAACCATCGCGAGCAGGCGCTCCACAAGGACCGCCTGAACCGCATCGGCTTCGGCGTCTACGAGATGGGCTCGGTATTCAAAGCCTTCACCGTGGCCGGCGTGCTCGACCTTGGGCTTGCTTCGATCAACACGCGCTATGACGCTTCGAGCCCCATCCACTACGCCTCCTTCACGATTAGCGACTTCCACGGCAAAGGGCGTCCGCTCACTGTGCCGGAAGTCTTCATCTATTCGTCGAACGTCGGTGCGGCGAAGATGGGGCTTCATATGGGCGTGAAGCGCCATCGCGCCTTTCTCAAGAAGCTCGGATTGTTGGATTCGGTCACCACCGAGCTTGGACCGAGCGCGGCGCCGATCGTCCCGAAATATTGGAAGAAGTTGAACACCATGACCATTGCCTTCGGTCACGGTCTGTCGGTCACGCCGCTGCAGCTCGCCGCCGCCACGGTGCCTCTCGTCAATGGCGGCTATCTGGTGCCGCCGACATTTCTCAAGCGCTCCGCCGAAGACGCCATGAGCACGGCCCCGCGCGTCCTGAAAGCATCGACCAGCAAGGCCATGCTCAAGATCATGCGCATGAACGTGGTCAAGGGTACGGGCAAGCGTGCCAATGCTGAAGGCTACCGCGTCGGCGGCAAGACCGGCACGGCGGAGAAGGTCGTCCGGGGGCGCTACAGCAACTCGGCGTTGCTCACGAGCTTCCTTTCCGCGTTCCCGACCGACGATCCCCAATATGTAGTGCTCGTCATGTTGGACGAGCCTCAGCGTGTGGCCGCGAGCCTGCACCACGCCACCGCCGGCCTCAACGCGGCTCCGACCGTGGGCAAGATCGTCGCCCGGATTGGCCCAATCCTCGGCGTGACGCCGAGGCTCGATGACGGAAAGCGCCGGTTTGACGGCAAGGTCTCCGCCACCTATTAGAGATTTTCCCTCATCGCGGGATTTGGCCGTGCCCTTGGATTTATCAAGGAAAAACAGTTATTTATGGGCCCTCATCGCAACATGACCCTGGGTGAGCTGATCGGACCCGAGGCGGAGCTGTCCTCGGCATGGCGTGCCGTGCCGATCGCGGGGATTGCAGTGGACAGCCGTCAGGTCGAACCCGGTTACCTGTTCGCGGCGCTGCCAGGTGTGAACACGGACGGAGCGCGCTTCATCGCCGACGCGCTGCGGCGCGGCGCGGCTGCGATCCTGGTTCCCGAAGGTATGGCGCAGACGCCGACTGAGATTCCGGTCGTCACCGATCCCGATCCACGGAGGCGGTTGGCGCTAATCGCAGCGCGCTTCTTCGGCCAACAACTAGAGACGCAAGTTGCTGTCACCGGCACCAACGGTAAGACTTCGGTGGCGTCTTTCGTGCGCCAGCTTTGGGCGGGGCAGGGGTTCAGCGCGGCAAGCCTCGGCACTGTCGGCGTGATGTCGCCAAGCGGCACAAAGAAGCTGAGCCACACGACGCCGGATCCCATCGAGCTACACGCCATTCTTGCCGACCTCGCCGAGGATGGTGTCACCCATCTCGCGCTCGAAGCGTCCAGTCATGGATTGCAGCAGCGCCGCATTGATGGCGTGACGCTGGCGGCGGGCGCCTTCACCAATATTTCGCGTGACCATTTGGACTATCACGCGAGCTTCGAGGATTATTTCGACCAGAAGCTCCGCCTGTTTCGCGAGCTGTTGCCGCGTGGCGCTGCTGTGGTGGTTGATGCCGACAGTGAGGGGAGTGCGCGCGTCGCCGAGGAAGCAAAGGCGCGCGGGCTCGATCTCATCTCGGTCGGTCACGCGGGCGAAACCTTGCGGCTCGTCGCGAGCGACATTGACGACTTTGCACAGATGCTTGTCATTGAGCACGAGGGCAAGCGCTACACAGTGCGTCTGCCGCTGGTCGGCGGCTTCCAGGCTTCGAACGCGCTTGTCGCCGCCGGGTTGTGTATCGCCACGGGAGCAAGCGCCGATGACGTCCTGCCACGCCTTGCCGAGTTGCGTGGCGCGCGCGGGCGCTTCGATCTGGTCGGCGCGGCTCAATGTGGTGCACCGATCTTCATAGACTACGCCCACACGCCCGATGCACTGGCCAAAGCGCTCGATGCCTTGCGGCCCTATGTTGGCAGTCGTCTCATTGTCGTGTTTGGCTGTGGCGGCGACCGCGACAAGGGCAAGCGGCCTGAGATGGGGGCGGCAGCAATAACCAAGGCCGACCTCGCCATCGTCACCGACGACAATCCGCGCAGTGAAGACCCGGGCCAAATCCGCCGCGAGATCTTGGCGGCGGCTCAGGGTGCCACTGAGATTGGCGATCGCACAGAGGCGATCGCGGAGGCCGTGGGCATGCTAAGAGTGGGCGATGTTTTGCTCGTGGCCGGCAAGGGTCACGAAACCGGTCAGACTATAGGTAAGACCGTCATTCCGTTTTCCGACCACGACGCGGTCTCCGCCGCGCTTGCAGAAGAGGCGTAACTTGGCTGAGCCGCTTTGGACATTGGGAGAGATCGTCAACGCTACGGGCGGTAAATGCCGGGGAGCGGGCGCTAACCCCATCGCCGGATTCTCCATCGATAGCCGCAGCCTTGAGCCCGGCGAAGGCTTCATCGCCATTCGCGGACCGAACCGCGACGGCCACGGCTATGTCGCCTTCGCGGTTGAGGCCGGCGCTGGCTGTGCCGTTGTTGATGGGACCTTTCCACCCGGTGATGAAGAGAGACTGGTGCGCGTCGCCGATACCTTTGCCGCGCTCAACGACCTTGGCCGTGCGAGTCGCGTACGGATGGAGCGCGCCGTCGTAATTGGCATCACCGGAAGCGTTGGGAAGACCGGTACCAAGGAAGCGCTCCGGGTTGCGTTAGCGCCGAGCGGTTCGGTGCATGCGTCCTCGAAGTCCTACAACAATCATTGGGGCGTGCCCCTGACGCTCGCCAACACGCCGAAGTCGGTGAAGTTCGGCGTGTTTGAAATCGGCATGAACCACGCCGGCGAAATCGACCTCCTGACGCGTTTGGTCAGGCCGCACATCGCCATCATCACCACGGTCGAGCCCGTGCATCTCGGCTATTTCGAGTCCGTCGAGGCCATCGCCGACGCTAAGGCGGAGATTTTTAACGGGCTTGAGCCGGGTGGCACGGCGATCATCAATCGCGACAGTCCGTTTTTTGACAGGCTCGAAGCCCAAGCGCGGGACCACGGCTCCAAGGTCGTTGGCTTTGGTGAGGCTGAAGGCGCCGACGCCCGGCTGCTCACCGCTGAGCTGACCCCTGATGGCTCCAAGGTAAAAGCCGACATTCTCGGCGAGATCGTTGAGTATCGGTTCGGCGCGCCAGGGCGTCATCTCGTCCAGAATTCCCTTGCCGTGCTGGCTGCTGCGGAATTGGCCGGGGCCGATCTTAGGCTTGCGGCGAAGGCTCTTGGTAGTCTCCACGCTCAGGCCGGGCGGGGCGAACGCCTCGTCATCGAGGGCTCCGATGGTCAGATCGCCTTGGTGGATGAGTCCTATAATGCCAATCCAGCTTCCATGCGGGCGTCGCTCGCCACGCTGGGGCTTACCCCGCGCAGCGCTTATAAACGCCGCGTTGCGGTGCTTGGCGATATGTTGGAACTCGGTTCTGAGGGCCCAGTTCTGCATCGCGAGCTTGTCGAGGCCGTTGACGCAGCCGGTGTAGATGTTGTCTTTGCCTGCGGCGAGCTTATGGGTTCGCTCTACAAGGCTTTGCCCACGAGTCGCCAAGGCGCTTATGCTAAGACGGCCGAGGCGCTAGAGCCCAGGCTGATCGAAGCGGTCGGGCCTGGGGATGTTATTATGGTCAAGGGGTCTCTAGGCAGTCGCATGGCCCCGCTCGTGGAGGCGCTGAAGCGTCGCTTCGAGGCGGAAACCATGTCGGCCTAGGGCCGCAGAGGGGGAGAGGGCGATGTTCTACTGGTTGGCCGACCTGGCGCCTGATATCGCGGCCCTCAATATCTTCCGCTACATCACTTTCCGCACCGGCGGGGCCGTGATCACGGCGCTGCTGTTTGTGTTTCTGTTTGGGCCCCGGGTGATCAAGTCCCTCCGCGTCCGTCAGGGCAAGGGCCAGCCGATCCGCAAAGATGGGCCGGAGCGCCACATCCTGCAAAAGCAGGGCACGCCGACCATGGGCGGGCTGATGATCCTTTCCGGGCTCGCTGTCTCGGTGCTGCTTTGGGGCAATCTATCCAACCCCTATGTTTGGGTCGTGCTGTTGCTGACGCTCGTTTATGGCGCGGTGGGGCTCTACGACGACTATCTCAAGGTCACGCGGCAATCGGCCGATGGCTTCCCTGGGCGCATCAAGCTCGTCATCGAGACGGCCGCCGCCCTGGCCGCCACCACCACCATCGTTTGGGTTGGGCCGGAACCGTTGTCCACTTTGTTGGCTATTCCGTTTTTCAAAGACTTCACGATCCAACTCGGCTGGCTGTTCATTCCGCTCGGCACCTTTATCATCGTCGGCGCCGGCAATGCCGTGAACCTGACCGATGGCCTGGACGGTTTGGCCATCGTGCCGGTGATGATCGCCGCCGCGACATTCGGCTTCATCTGCTATCTCGTCGGCAACGCACTCTTCTCCGACTACCTGCAGCTCCATTTTGTGCCCGGCACTGGCGAGCTTGCCGTGGTGTGCGGCGCGCTGGTTGGCGCGGGGCTAGGCTTCCTTTGGTTCAATGCGCCACCGGCGCTCATCTTCATGGGCGACACGGGCTCGCTGGCGCTCGGTGGTGCTCTTGGCACCATCGCCGTCGCCACCAAACATGAACTGGTGCTCGCCATTGTCGGCGGCCTGTTTATGCTGGAGGCCGTTTCGGTGATCGTCCAGGTCGCGTCCTTCAAAATGTTCGGCACACGGGTGTTCCGCATGGCCCCTCTGCATCACCATTTCGAACAGAAGGGGTGGCCGGAATCGACGATCGTGATCCGTTTCTGGATTATTGCGGTGGTGCTTGCTCTTGCCGGCCTCGCAACCCTGAAATTGCGCTAAGTTCCTTGTCATCATGATTCCCGTGACGATTTTCGCCGGCTGCGAAATTGCGGTCATCGGCTTGGGGCTTAGCGGCCTTGCGACCGCGCGCGCGCTTGAGAGCGGCGGCGCGCATGTGGTTGTTTGGGACGATAAGGAAGTGGCGCGCGACGAGGCCAAGGCTGCTGGTCTGACCGTGGCTGATCTTGCCTCCGCCGACTTCACGAAGTTTGCCGCGCTCGTGCTCGCGCCTGGCATTCCCTTGACCCACCCCGAGCCCCATTGGAGCGTTCGCAAAGCCCGCGATGCTGGCGTTGAGGTGATTGGCGATGTCGAACTGTTTTTCCACGAGCGCGCGAAAGCCGAGGCGAAAGGCAAAGTCATCGTCATTACCGGCACCAACGGCAAGTCCACCACGACCGCGCTAACGGCTCATCTTCTGAGCGCGGCGGGAAAGCGCGTGGCGTTCGGTGGCAATATTGGCAAGGCGGTACTCGATCTCGAACCGTTCGCCGACGATCTGACTTACGTGCTTGAGCTGTCGTCGTTTCAGATCGATCTGACGCCATCGCTGAAACCCGATGCTGCGGCGCTTCTTAACATCACTCCCGACCATCTCGATCGTCATGGCGCGTTAGAGGACTACGCGCGCATCAAGGCGCAAGTCTTCGCGCAGCTCGATACGGACGCCACTGCCGTCATCGGCGTTGACGACGCGCCGAGCCGCGCCATCGCCGAGACTTTGCATGACTCCTTCGCGGTGAAGCGCATCGCCGTTGGGGGCACCGTTCAGACGGGTGTTTGGGCCGAGGACGCGGTGCTCGTCGAGATGGAAGCCGGCCAAGAAATTGGACGTGCCGTGTTAGACGGAATCGCCTCGCTTCGTGGGGCGCATAACTGGCAGAACGCCGCTGCGGCCTACGCGCTTGTTCGCGCGCAAGGCGTGGACGCGGACGCCATCCAGCAAGGTCTCAAAAGTTTCGCCGGGCTCGCCCATCGTATGGAGCAGGTGGCGAAGGCCGGCGCGGTGCTGTTCGTCAATGACTCCAAAGCAACCAATGCGGATGCCGCGGGAAAAGCGTTGGCGAGCTTCGACGACATCTATTGGATCGTTGGCGGCAAAGCGAAAGACGGCGGGCTCAATGGGTTGGAGCCGTTCTTCGCCAAAATCACGCGCGCCTATCTGATCGGCGAGGCGGCGGACGAATTCGCCCGCAAACTTGGCGGCGATGTGGACCACGTCATTTGCGACACGCTGGAGCGCGCGGTGGCGGAAGCCGCGGAAGACGCGGGCCGGTCGGGAGCGCCTGAGCCCGTCGTTCTTCTGTCGCCAGCTTGCGCGTCCTACGATCAGTTCGCCAACTTTGCTCTACGCGGCGATGCCTTTCGCGAGCTCGTCATGAGGCTCGACGGCGCGACAAGCGTCGGCGGACAGGGCAGGGCTGCATGAGGCTCACCCGCGCCGACAGGAGCGTGCTGTCCGATTGGTGGTTCACCGTCGACCGCTTGATGTTCTTCGCGCTCCTGTTGCTGATGGCCACTGGGGTCATGCTATCCCTTGCCGCGAGCCCACCGATCGCCGAGCGCTTCGATCTTGAGCCGTTCTATTTCGTGCGCCGCCACGCGATGCTGCTCTTGCCTGCGGTGCTCATCATGTTCGCCGTCTCAACGCTGACGCCGAAGCAGATAAGGCGGACAGCCCTCATCGTCTTTGTGATTGGGATTGGTTTGATGATCCTCATCCTGTTTCTGGGACCGGAGATCAAAGGCGCCAAGCGCTGGCTGCAAGTGGGCGCCTTCTCACTGCAGCCCTCGGAGTTCGTGAAGCCGGCCTTCATCGTGCTCACCGCCTGGCTGTTCAACGAGAGCCAGAAGCGCAAGGACGTGCCGGGCCTAGAGCTCGCCATTCTGCTCTATGGGATTTTCGCACTGCTGCTCGTGCTTCAGCCTGATTTCGGTCAGACGCTCCTCGTCACGCTCGTCTGGGGTGCGTTGTTCTATATGGCGGGCATCAATCTCTTCTGGATATTGGCGCTCGGCGCAGTCGGCCTGGTCGGGGTGGTGACCGCTTATTTCCTGGTGCCCCATGTGGCCTCGCGCATCGACCGCTTCCTCGATCCGGCGTCTGGCGACACTTATCAGGCGGACCGGTCGATCGACTCATTCCTCCATGGTGGCTGGTTTGGCCGGGGCCCGGGCGAGGGGACGGTGAAGGATGTCCTTCCGGATTCCCACACAGACTTCATCTTTGCCGTGGCCGCGGAGGAGTATGGCCTGATTGCGTGCCTGATTTTGTTGACCTTATTTGCCTTCATCGTCTTGCGTGGCTTGTCCAAAGCCTCGCAAGAGTCTAACGGGTTCATCCGGCACGCAGTTGCGGGGCTCATGATGCTGTTTGGCTTGCAGACCTTGATTAATATGTCAGTGAATGTCGGTCTTCTGCCGGCGAAGGGCATGACCCTTCCATTCATCTCTTACGGCGGGTCATCATTGCTTGCCATGGCGCTAACCATGGGCTTTGCCTTAGGGCTCACCCGCAAGCGGCCCATGTCGGGGCGGCAAAGAACATCGGCTGAGGCCGGTCACGAGACTGAAAACACGAGCACGAAGGGACAGACGGCTTGACCCGCACTATTCTACTCGCCGCCGGCGGTACCGGCGGACATCTCTTCCCAGCTGCGGCTTTGGCGCAGGAGCTTGCGCGCCGCGGTTTTGCGGTCGAGCTGGCGACGGACGAGCGCGCCGAGAAATACGGCGCCGATTTCCCGGCCCGCGCGGTGTACCGCGTTCCCTCGGCCACCTTCACTAGCCGCTCTCCGGTTGCCGTGGCCAAGACGCTTGGACGCTTGGGCTCCGGCTTCCTCCAGGCGCGCCGCTTGCTTGAGATGGTGCAGCCAGTCGCGGTCGTCGGTTTTGGTGGCTATCCCACCCTCCCGCCGATCATGGCAGCGCGGTCGCTCGGCATCCCGACAATGATCCACGAGCAGAACGCCGTGATGGGCCGTGCCAATCGTCTGCTGTCGCGTTTCGCCGACGCCGTCGCGCTGTCCTTCTCGCCGACGAAGCTTCTCCGCCGGAGCGCGGAGTCGAGGGCGCGGCTCACGGGCAATCCCGTGCGCGATAACGTGCTCGCCTATCGCAGTGTGGACTACAAGCCACCGGAAGCTGCCGGGCGATTGCTTCTGCTCGTGTTCGGTGGGAGCCAGGGCGCGCGTTTCTTCTCCGAGCTTCTGCCGCCCGCGCTAGAAATGATGTCGTCGCCGTTCCGTTGGCGCCTCACAGTGGTGCAGCAGGTGCGCCCGGAAGATCTCGTCGAGGTGCGTGAGGCCTATAAAGAGGCGAACATCGTCGCGCACCTGGCGACATTCTTTAACGATCTACCGGAACGGATCGCCAATTCTCATCTCGTGATCTCGCGTGCGGGCGCATCGACAGTGGCGGAACTGACGGCGATCGGACGTCCCGGTCTTCTGGTGCCGCTTCCCCACGCGCTGGACAACGATCAGCTTGAAAATGCAAAGCGCTTGGAAGATGGCGGTGGCGGTTGGTGTGTGCGCCAGGACGACCTCACGCCGGAGAGTCTGTCCAAGGAGCTTGAAAAATTGCTCGGCGCGCCGGATATCCTGGCCGAGGCGGCGGCAAAGTCCAAGGCGCTGGCCAATATCGACTCGGTGAAGAAGCTGGCCAACCTCGTCGAGGAAATTGCGGGACCCGAAGAGTAGGCGCACGACATGCATTTGCCCCCGCCAGAAAAGACCGACCTGTTCCACATCGTAGGCATTGGCGGCATCGGCATGAGCGCCATCGCGGAGGTGATGCACACGCGCGGCTATCGAGTGCAAGGCAGCGATCTAAAAAAGAGCGCCAATCTTTCGCGGCTTCGCGATCATGGCATCGTTTGTCTCATTGGCCACGACCCTGCCAACGTCAAGGACGCCACCTATCTGGTTATCTCGAGCGCAGTGAAGGCGGGCAATCCCGAGTTCGAAGCGGCCAAGGAACGCGGCATCCCGATCATTCGCCGCGCCGAGATGCTGGCCGAGCTGATGCGCCCCTGCGCCACGGTGTCGGTTACCGGTACGCACGGCAAAACCACGACGACTTCGCTCATCGCCGACCTGCTCACGGGCGGCGGGCTCGACCCGACCGTCATTACCGGCGGCATCATCAATGCCTGGGGTACCAATGCCAGGATCGGCAAAGGTGACTGGATGGTGGTCGAGGCCGACGAGTCCGACGGGACATTTCTGAAGCTCCCGAGCCAGATCGGTGTGGTCACCAATATCGACCCCGAGCATATGGACTATTGGGAGTCGGAAGAAGTCCTGCACCAGGCCTTCCTGCAGTTCATCGAGGCGATCCCGTTCTACGGTGTGGCTGTCGCCTGCATCGACCATCCCGTGGTGCGTGAACTTCTGGCGAAGCTTGGCGGCGCGGCCAATGGACGCCGCACGCTCACTTATGGTGTGGCGCGTGACGCCGACATTCGGCTCTCCAATGTTCGACCCGACCACAACAGCATCACATTCGATGCCGAGCTCGGCCCGGCTGTCCGCGGCGGCGCGCGCAAGCTCACCGACATCACGCTGCCGACGCTCGGGCATTACAATGCGCTGAATGCGCTCGCTGCACTTGCCGTTGCAACTGAAGCGAGCGTCAGCGATGAGGTTATCTTCTCGACTCTCGCCGCTTTCTCTGGCGTGAAGCGGCGCTTCACGCGTGTTGGCGAATGGCAGGGCGTCGCCATCTATGACGACTATGCGCATCATCCTGTCGAGATTGCCGCCGTGCTGCGCGGTGCCAGCATGGCCGGCACCGGGCGCATCATCGCGGTGATGCAGCCTCATCGCTATTCACGTTTGCAATCCTTGTTCAACGACTTCTCCGCTTGTCTCGACGATGCCGACATTGTCGTCGTGACGCCGGTCTATTCGGCGGGCGAAGTGCCGATCCCCGGTATCGACCGAGACGAGCTGGCCGCCGGTTTGCGCCGTCACGGTCATCCTCAAGTTTTGACCGTCGACGACGAGGAGGCGTTGACCGTGACCATCGCTTCCATCGCCAAGGCGGGTGACCTCGTGGTTGGTCTTGGTGCCGGCACCATCACCGAATGGATCAACGCGCTTCCCGGCCGGCTTGAGCAGCGCGAGGCCTCCGCGTGAACGGTGCGGAGCTTCTAGCGACGCTGACGGCGAGCCTGCCGGACTTGCGCGGGCGGCTCACGGCGGAAGCGCCTCTTTCGAATTACACCTGGTTCAGAGTCGGCGGTCCGGCCGAGGTGCTTTACGTACCAGCCGACGAAGCCGATCTCGTATATTTCATGAAGGGGCTTCCCGACGGCACGCCGATCACCATGGTTGGGCTTGGCTCGAACCTGTTGGTGCGCGACGGCGGCATTGAGGGCGTGGTCATCCGCTTGGGCCGTGGCTTCGGTGAGATCAAAATCGAAGAAGGTTCACGGCTTCGCACCGGCACCGCCGTTCCTGACACGAAACTCGCGCGCGCCGCCGCTGATGCCGGCATTGCCGGTCTGTCTTTCTATCGGGGCATTCCCGGCTGCGTGGGCGGGGCGCTGCGCATGAATGGTGGCGCTCATGGCAGCGAGACTTGCGAGTTGCTGGTCGAAGCCCGGGCCGTTGACCGCCAGGGCAATGTGCATGTCCTGCCCGTCGGCGACTTCCATTACGCCTATCGCTATTGCGGCGCGCCCGCCGATTTCATCTTCACCGAGGCGCTGTTGCAAGGCGTGCCCGGCGACCCAGCCAAGATCCTCGCCGAGATGGAAAATATCGCCGCCTATCGCGAGGAAGTGCAGCCCATCAAGAGCCGCACGGGCGGCTCGACTTTCAAGAACCCGCCGGGCAAGAAGTCCTGGCAGCTGATAGATGCCGCCGGATGCCGTGGGCTCAAGATCGGCGACGCGAAGGTGTCGGAGCTGCACTGCAACTTCCTCATCAACGAGGGCGAAGCTACCGCTGCCGACATCGAGACACTTGGCGAAACCGTACGGGCGCGGGTGAAGGAAACGAGTGGCGTCGAGCTCGAATGGGAGATCAAGCGGCTCGGGATTCCTGCCTGATCGCCGTCCGCCGAATTTATTCCACTCTCTCGTGTCATTCCGCGCGAATACAGGTAAGCCAGTAACCACCGAGTGAGATGATTTGGCTGGATGAATCGGTTTGTCAGGTGACATCCAGGCAGTTTCGGCACGACCACCTAAAGGCGGGGGCCTTCAGATGACTGACAAACAAAAGCACGTTGCCGTGTTGATGGGAGGACTGTCGGCTGAGCGCGAAGTTTCGCTGAATTCCGGCGCGGCCTGTGCCGAGGCGCTCGAAGGTGAGGGCTACCGGGTCACAAAGATCGATGTGGGTCGCGATGTGGCCGCCCGCCTCGCCGAAGTGGCGCCAGATGTGTGTTTCAACGCGCTGCATGGCCGCTGGGGCGAGGATGGCTGCATTCAGGGCCTGCTAGAGACCCTAAACATCCCATACACCCATTCCGGAGTGCTGGCTTCGGCGCTCGCTATGCATAAAGAGCGGGCCAAGGCGGCTTTGCGCGAGGCCGGCGTGTCTGTGGCCGAGAGCCGCGTGGTGTCCCGGGAGGAAGCCGCTAAGGGCCATGTCATCCCTACGCCTTATGTGATCAAGCCGCCGGCGGAGGGGTCGTCTGTCGGCGTCTATATCGTGCGTGAGGACCAGGAACACCCCCCTGAGGACCTGAATTCGCCAGATTGGGCCCTCGGCGAGGAAATAATGATCGAGCGCTATATCCCGGGC
>JAGPVD010000031.1 GCA_018067145.1 Methyloceanibacter sp. | reverse complement strand
GTTTTCAGTGGCTGCATGTGGTCGACCTCAACGGCGCGTTCGAGGGCAAGCCGGTCAACGACAAAGCCGTCGAGGGGATCGTCGACGCCATCAACATTCCTATTCAACTCGGTGGCGGCATTCGCGATATCGCCACCATCGCCAATTGGTTGGAGAAGGGCATCACCCGAGTGATCTTAGGCACCGCCGCAGTGCGCGATCCGGGTCTCGTGCGTAAAGCTGCGCGCAGATTTCCCGGCTGCATCGCCGTCGGCATTGACGCGCGCGACGGACAAGTCGCGATTGAAGGCTGGGCGGAGACATCAGAGATGACTGCGCTCGATCTTGCGCGCACGTTTGAAGATGCTGGTGTCGCCGCCATCATACACACGGACATCGCGCGCGACGGCGTGCTCGAAGGTCTCAATATCGAAGCGACCGCAGAACTCGCCGACGCAGTGACGATCCCCGTCATCGCCAGCGGCGGGCTTGCTTCTATCGACGACATTCGACGGCTGCTTGAGCCGCGTAATCAAAAACTTGAAGGCGCGATTACCGGCCGTGCGCTTTACGACGGCCGCGTTGATCCAAAGGAGGCGTTGGCGCTTATCGCCGCGCCCCAAACCTGATGCTGAAAGTTCGCGTCATACCTTGCCTCGATGTGAAAGAGGGCCGCGTCGTCAAAGGCGTCAACTTTGTCGATTTGCAGGATGCCGGCGATCCCGTCGAGGCGGCAACCGCTTACGACGAAGCGGGTGCCGACGAGCTGTGTTTTCTCGACATCACCGCGAGCCACGAAAAGCGCGGCATCATGCTCGACGTGGTGAGCCGCACGGCAGAGCGTTGCTTCATGCCGCTCACCGTTGGCGGCGGCGTCCGGAGCGTCGAGGATGTGCGTACGCTGCTGGAAGCTGGCGCCGACAAAGTGTCCATCAATACCGCGGCGGTGGAAGACCCGAGCCTGGTGCAAAGAGCGGCTGAGAAATTCGGCGCGCAGTGCATTGTCGTGGCCGTTGACGCTAAACGTGTCAGCGCAGATGGCGCATCTTTGCGCTTTGAAATATTCACCCATGGCGGCCGCGAGGCCACGGGCATTGAGGCCGTCGGTTTTGCCGAACAGGTCGTGTCGCTTGGCGCCGGCGAAATTCTGCTGACCTCCATGGACCGCGACGGAACAAGAAAAGGCTTTAATCTCGAACTGACAGCTGCGATTGCCGACGCCGTCTCGGTTCCGGTGATCGCCAGCGGTGGCGTCGGCACGCTCGAGCACTTGGTCGAGGGCGTTCGGCAGGGCCATGCCTCCGCTGTGCTGGCCGCGTCGATCTTCCACTACGGCGAACACACCATCGGCGAGGCCAAGCAGTTTATGGCTGACGCCGGTCTCCCCATGCGGCTTGATCCATAGAATTTCCCTTATCCGCTAAGGATTTCCGGAGAGGCCCTATTCCCACGCCTCCCGCCACGGTGTATGAGCCAGGACATGAGTGAGAGCGCATTGGAAAAGCTCGCCGCAACCATCAAGGCGCGCCGGGGTGCATCGGCCGAGGACTCCTATACAAAGCGTCTGCTTGATCAGGCGCCAGCGAAGCCGGCCCAGAAACTTGGCGAAGAGGCGGTCGAAGTGGTCGTCGCTGCCCTGGCCCAGGACAAGCAAGCGCTTGTCGGCGAGACGGCCGACCTTCTGTACCATCTGCTCGTGGTCTTAGAGTCCCGTGACGTGACGCTCGCCGATGTGTATGGCGAGCTTGAGCGGCGCATGGAGTCGACGGCGAATGGGCAGGAAAACGAGAAACCCGCTTCGGTCTGAGTAGACCGGCGCTGAGCTCGTATCATGACCCCGCGACCTCCCGCTGCTGCGTTCTCACCCTACGCCAATTATTCACGCGCCGAATGGGCGCGGCTTCGGGACGAGACGCCCATGCCTCTGAACGAGGCGGAGCTTGAAAATCTCAGCGGCCTGACCGAGCGCGTGTCAGAGGAAGAAGTGGTGGACATCTATCTGCCGCTGAGCCAGCTGCTCAATTTCTACGTCGAAGCATCCCAGGAGCTACATGGCGAAACCGAAAAATTCTTAGGTAAGGGTGAGGGCAAGGTGCCATTCATCGTCGGACTTGCTGGAAGCGTTGCCGCCGGCAAAAGCACCACGGCGCGCGTGCTCCAGGCGTTGCTCGCCCGGTGGTCAAGCCATCCGCGTGTGGAGCTGGTGCCGACCGACGGCTTTCTGTTTCCCAATGCCGTGCTTGAAGAGCGCGGCCTTATGGCGCGTAAAGGCTTTCCCGAGAGCTTCGACTTGCCGAAGCTTCTCAAGTTTCTCGGTGACGTAAAGTCGGGACGGGGCTCCGTTCAGGTGCCGGTCTATTCGCATCTCGTCTATGATGTGCTGTCCGACAAGATGCTCGACATCGAGCAGCCGGACGTTGTCATCGTCGAGGGCTTGAATGTGTTGCAGCCGGCCTCGCTGCCAAAAGGCGGCGAGGCGGTTCCCTTCGTGTCGGACTTTCTCGACTTCTCGATCTATATCGACGCGGCCGAGGATCTGGTGGAAGCTTGGTACGTGGAGCGCTTCTTGCGGCTGCGGCAGACCGCCTTCCGCGATCCGGCGTCTTACTTCCATCGCTATTCAAAGCTGTCCGAGACGCAAGCCCGCGAGACCGGCCTGTCGATCTGGCGGGAGATCAACCTCATCAATCTAAAAGAAAATATCCTGCCCACACGCAAGCGTGCCGACCTCATCCTGCACAAAGGCGCAGATCACGCGGTGGATAGCGTAGCAATCAGGAAGCTTTGATAAAGGCTTATTGCGGCGGGTAGAGCTGCTGCGACCCGAGCCCGATATTCAGCCTGAGCATCGTACGGCTGGCGAAGAGGCTGTCTTCCGAAATCCGAGTGGGGCGGCTGCCGGTGGCGTAGCGCATCTCGGGCACGGACGAGATGTACTCATAGTCGGTCCACAGCGACAGGCTGGTGCGTTGGCCAAGCTGCTTACGCGCCTCTAAGGACAACGAGCCGATAAAAGCGAGTTCGTTGTTCGACTGGGACAGTCTGGAATTGAACGGCCCCCCCAAGCTGGAGGAGAAGCGCCCGGCATAGTCGGTCTCGGCGGAATAGAGGCCAGCGCGCAAAGAGGCGTAGGTCCGTATGCCGAGGCGGTCGTAGAAGCCACCGACACTCTTGAGGCCCGGGATGAAGCCGAAGCTGTACTCGCCGCCGATGCCGACATAGCCGCCAACATAGGTCGTATCGAGCGTCTCGTCGTAGCGGAACACGTTTACCGTGCCGGACTTGCCGCGCAACCGATTGTCCTGATCGATGCCGCGGACGTCGAAGCCAACGATGAAATAGTCGTTGCGATAGACGTTGGGCTTGACATTGGTTGGCTGGCCGCCGGCGAATTTCAGTTCAGCCTTGCCGCCCCAATAGTCGTATTCGCGATCGGTGCGCGTGACGAGCGATGGGCCAGTGGCGGTGAAGGCGCCTGTGGGATCGATGACCACACAATAGGCCGCACTGCCAGAGCAGCTGCTGCGATCGTCGTCGTCGCCGTTGGCCCAGAAACCATTGACGCCGCCGGTCACCCGGTAGCCGCCCCAGAAGCCGAGCGCCGTCTCAAAACCGCCGGCGCCCGCACCGCCAAAATCGAGCCAGTCGCCAGAGCTATTCGTCTGCCGCCTGAGATTGGCGACCCCGCCTTTACCGGTGAACTTGATGTCGGGCAGGGTCAGGAACTGGACACCGCCACCGATCCAGATATTCGTGCCGCCGAAGGTCGCCGTGGTGAAGTCCTGTGCCGCCGCCGGCTGCGCGAACGTCGCGGCGCCAAGCAGAGTGGCTGCAATTACGAATGACGATCTCATCATGAAGGAGGCCCCCGAAGCGCCGCCAAAAGTCGTGTCGATAAGTAAAGGTAGCAGTGCTTCGCGTTATTAGGGGCCTAATCTAAGGTCGCCGCCATACGATTTTGTCCCTGCGTGGCCGAAAAGTCACAGGTCGAATCACTCGAATTTCACAGCTAGCTTAGGAGATCGCGCGCCTCGGCGAGTTCACGCAAACCGGTCTCAGGCCGGGCACCGATATGGGAGATGACCTCAGCCGCGGCGAGGCTGCCGAGCTTGCCGCAGGTCTCGATCGAGAGCCCTTGCGTCAATCCAAAGAGAAAACCGGCGGCATAAAGATCACCGGCGCCCGTCGCGTCCATCACCTTGGCTACGGGATCGGCGGGGACTGAAACCATCTCGCCGGCGCTCACGATCACCGAGCCGGCCTCCGAACGGGTCAAAACCGCCATTTCGGTGTCCTGAAGGGCCGCATCTGCCGCCTCATCGAAGCTATTCACCTCATAGAGCGTGGTGATCTCCTGTTCGTTGGCGAAGACGATATCGGCGTCTTCAGAGACCAATTTCCGGAAATCGTCCCGGTGGCGCTCGACGCAGAACGGGTCCGACAGGGTGAGGGCCACCTTGGCGCCGGCCTCTTTCGCAAGCCGCGCCGCCTCGCGGAAGGCGGCTTTGGCCGCGTCTTTGTCGAACAAATAGCCTTCGAGATAGACGATTTTTGCCGCCCCGATCATCTCGGCATCAATGTTTTCGGGGGTGAAATCGACGCTGGCACCAAGAAACGTATTCATGGTGCGCTCGCCGTCCGGCGTCACCAGGACGAGGCAACGGGCCGTCGGCGCCCCGTCCGTCACCGGCTCGGTGGTGTAGCCGATGCCAAGCGAACGGATATCGTGGCGGAAAATCCCACCAAATTGGTCGGCGGCGACGCGGCCGATGAAGCCACATTTGACGCCAAACGAGGCCAAGCCCGCGATGGAATTGGCGACCGAGCCGCCCGAGCGCTCCGTGGCCGGGCCCATGGCCTCGTAGAGGCGCGCCGCCTCGCTGGCATCGATCAGGCGCATAAAGCCCTTATCGAGATCGTGCTTTGTCAGAAAACCCTCGTCGCAGCGGGCAATGATGTCGACGATGGCATTGCCGATGCCGACGACATCGTAGTTTTTTTCACTCATTTGGTCGCTGATCCCCGTTCTGCCCGCAGGCGCACTTGTCTGACATGGGTGTCTGATGCTGGTGTCGCGCGCGGGCACGACTATATTCGCCCGCGAACGACCGGGAGAACGTCATGCTCGCCGCCGCAGGTCAAGCCTTTGAGGAGCTATTCACGCCGCCCTTCCGCGGGGTGATGATGAAATGCGTCGGGTTCACCCTGGCGCTGCTCATCGGATTGATCATCGCGGTGGAGTGGTCCTTCGCCCATTTCGTCGGCTGGCCCGATTGGATTGAGACCACGATCCAGTGGCTCGGCGGGCTGGCGCTGGTCGCCGCCTCGATTTTCCTCATCCCGCCGGTGACTTCGCTCGTCGCTGGGCTCTATCTCGACGACATCGCGGACAAAGTGGAGCGCAAGAACTTTCCCTCCGATCCGCCCGGGCGCGAACTCCCCGTGGCAAAGTCGATCTGGCTGGCGCTGAAATTCTTCGTCGTGGTGCTTCTGGTAAACCTGCTGGCGCTGCTTCTGCTGCTCATCCCCGGCGTCAACCTGATCGCGTTCTATGTGGGCAACGGCTATCTGCTGGGGCGTGAGTATTTCGAGCTCGCCGCCATGCGTCACGTCTCGGCGGCAGAGGCTAAACGCTTACGCAAAGCCAACAAGACCACCGTGCTGGCATGCGGGCTCATCATCGCCGTGCTGGCGTCAGTGCCTTTTCTGAACCTCGTCACGCCGCTCTTCGCCACCGGCTTCATGGTGCGGATGTATAAGCGGATCGTTGCGAAGTCTGGCGGCTCGCTTCGGTTTGCGGGCTAGAAGTTAAGCCGGCGCTTCTGTCTTCGGGTTGAACAGGCAGATGTCCGCGATGATGCAGCGCCAGCATTCGGGCTTGCGCGCTTTGCACACATAGCGGCCCTGCAGGATCAGCCAGTGATGGGCGTTGTGCTTGTAACGCTCCGGCACGATGCGGTTCAGAACCTCTTCCACCTTTAGCGGCGTCTTGCCTGGCGCTAGCCCTGTGCGGTTGGCCACGCGGAACGCATGGGTGTCGATGCCGATAGTGGGCTGACCGAAGGCGACATTGAGCACGACATTCGCCGTCTTACGGCCAACGCCCGGCAACGCCTCGAGCTGATCTCTAGTGTCCGGCACTTCGCTGTCATGATCCTCCACGAGCTTCTTCGACAACGCGACGACGTTCTTCGCCTTGTTGCGATAAAGCCCAATGGTTTTGATCTTGTCGGTGACGCCGGCTTCGCCGAGCGCGACCATCTTCTCCGGTGTGTTGGCGGCGCGGAAGAGGCCTGGCGTGGCGCGGTTGACCCCGGCGTCTGTGGCTTGCGCCGACAGAACCACGGCGACGAGCAAGGTGAAATTGTCGTTGTAGAAAAGCTCGGTCTCAGGGTCGGGGTTCGCAGCTTGGAAGCGAGCGAAAATCTCGTCCACTTCAGCTTGCGTCAGGCGCGATCCCGGCGCCCTCCGCCCACGTGCTCTTGGTATTTCTGTCACAGGCCCTTGCCACCCGCCCAGTCTGTATTAGCTTACTTGCTATGACAGAGCCGCGCCCCGCACCACAAGAACCTTCGGACGAAGCCCGTTCGCAGTTTAGCGCCGTGCTGACGCCGCACCGTTCATTGGGGCCGAAAGGCTTCATGGTGTTTATGGGTGCGATCAGCGTGGTCAGCTTCGGCACCGGGCTGATGTTCTATTTGATGGGCGCGTGGCCGGTGATGGGCTTCATGGGGCTCGACGTGCTGCTCGTCTATGTCGCCTTCAAGCTCAACTTCCGGGCGCTTCGTCTTTACGAGACGGTAGATCTCAGCGGCGAAGCGCTGACGGTGACCCGCGTCGCGCCGAGCGGCAAGTCGCAGTCCTGGAGCTTCAATCCCTATTGGGTGCGGCTCAGTCTGAAAGAGCGGGTGGGCCGCACGTCGGAGCTGACGCTTAGCTCGCACGGCAAGCAGATCGTGCTTGGAAGTTTTCTCTCCGACTCTGAACGCGAAGATTTCGCCACGGCGCTGAAAATTGGGCTCGGCAATGCGAGAAGCCCGAACGTCGCCTAGGCAATTGCCACTCCGACTCCTCTTGTCATCGTCCGGCTCGACCGGACGATCCAGTAATCACTGCTGTCCGCCATCACGACGATAGCCGGTTACTGGATGCCCACTTTCGCGGGCATGACAAAACCAGCCGTGGACGACCGGGGCATGCCGGGCCGTGACGCAGGACCGTAATTAGAAGTGTTGGCTTAAGCGGCGAGGTCGCGTTTCTCCGCCACGCTGCCATCGGCATTGATGCGGTAGATCACCGGTGTGGCCGTGGCGAGCGAGTAGCCCTGCACCTCTTCGGGCGAGAGCTTGTCCAACTCCATGATCAGCGAGCGCAGCGAGTTGCCGTGGGCGACGACGATGACGTTCTTGCCTTCTTGCAGCTCCGGCACGATCCACCTGTCGTAGAAAGGGCAGACGCGCGCGGCGGTGTCCTTCAGGGACTCGCCGCCAGGCGGGGCGATGTCGTAAGAGCGCTGCCAGATATGCACCTGCTCGGCGCCGAAGCGCTTGCGGGCCTCTTCTTTGTTGATGCCGACAAGCTGGCCGTAGTCGCGCTCGTTTAGCGCGGCGGCCTTGACCGTGGGGAGCTTCCCTTGGCCGAGTTCCCCGAGAATGATGTCGAGCGTGTTGTGGGCGCGTTTCAGGGTCGAGCCGAAGGCGCTGTCGAAATGCAGGCCTTCTTCTTTCAGCCGGACGCCAGCGCGATGCGCCTCGGCCATGCCCTCCTCGCTTAGCCCCACGTCCTTCCAGCCAGTGAACAATTTGAGCCGGTTCCACTCGCTCTGGCCGTGGCGCACCAGCACGAGCACATTCTCGGCCTTCGGAGGTATGTCGCCTGTCTTTTGGAGCATGTCCTCTGGAAGCGGCTCTGTCATTGTGTGCCCAGCAGCCAATCGGGCCTGAATGGCCCCTTCGGCTCGCTTAAGCGCATAGCGGGGAAGGGTAAAGTCAGCGTCACCATCGTTTTTCTTTGGGGCCATATTCCGGCACTTGGAACACAGCTTTTAGGCAATTGCCCAGGTTTTTGCCAATGGCGATGGGCCACATACGGGTTACAGCCCAAGAACGTCGGCCATGGAATAGAGGCCGGGGGGCTTTCCTCGGCCCCACAGGGCGGCCTTCACGGCTCCGTTGGCGAAAATCCCCCGGTCGGACGCGATATGAGCGAGTTCGATGCGCTCTCCCGGTCCAGCGAAGATCACCGAATGCTCGCCGACCACGTCGCCACCGCGCAGCGCGGCAAAGCCAATATCGCCGTCCCGCCGGGGGCCGGTGTCTCCGTCCCGGGTCGTTACACTCTTCTGAGCCAGCGACACGTCGCGCCCCTTGGCGGCGGCGGCGCCCAGCATCAGCGAGGTGCCGGAAGGCGCATCGCGCTTGTGCCGATGGTGCATTTCCAAGATTTCAACGTCGAATTCGGGGCCTAAGGTCGCCGCCACGCGCTCCGTCAGCGCGGCCAGCAGGTTGACGCCCATGCTCATATTGCCGGCCTTGATGATGGTAGCGTGGCGGGCAGCGGCATTGAGCTTGACCAGGTCGTCGTCTGAAAACCCAGTGGTGCCGATGACATGGACGATACGGGCCTGGGCCGCGAGGCCGGCGAAGGCCACCGTGGAGGCAGGCGAGGTGAAATCGAGCACGCCGTCGATATGGGCGAATAGGGGCAGCGGATCGTCGGTGATGGTGACGCCGAGCGGATCGAGCCCGGCCACCGCGCCGATGTCCTGGCCGACTGCGGGAGAGCCCTTAGTCTCGATGCCACCGGAGATCGTGCAGCCCGGCGTTTCGGCCAGGGCGCGGGTCAACGCCTGGCCCATGCGCCCAGCGGCGCCCAGCACGGCGATTCTCATGTCACTCATCGCGATTGGTCCATCTTCCACGGGAGCTATTGCCGTGAAAATTGGTGCTCCACGGGTCCTGCGAGGCCGTTCTAAGACGCCGAGGGGCCAGTCACAAGTCCTGTGGGCGCTGAAAGCGCATCTTGAGAGGATTCAAACCCTCAAATCGAAATCTTCGCGAGCCTTTTGGTGCTGCCGCCCTGGTCTAGCCGCTCCTGTTTTCGGGAGCCGCGACCGAAGATATTTCACGTGTCTACACTCCACTCAAGCTAGGGGCCTGCGAACAGCCGACCCGGAGCGCCTTCTTGTTTCATTTTTGCGCATCCCCAAAAATCGCGACAACAAGCGGCGACCGCAGGGAACGGTTGTGAAGGCGCGGCCAAGGGATGCGGTGAAAGAGACGTTAAGCGGCATCACGCCCAGACGAAGGCAATCTTGCTGAGGGAGGTTTCGCCGAAACTTTCGGCGCCCTCGGCGATGGGCTTGCCGCCGAGTTGCCGGTAAAAACCGCAGCCGGCTTCGTTGTCCGTAAGTGCCCACACCATCAGGCCTTTTAGCTGCCTCTCGGCGAGCTGGACGCGGGCGCCGTCGAAGAGTTTTTCGCCAAGGCCAAGCCCCTGATAGGTGGGGTGGACGTAGAGTTCGAATATCTCGCCTTGGAATGGCGCGCGCTTCAGGCGGCAGCGGCCAAACGTCACATAACCCGCCGCTTCGCCGTTAAAGTCGAGCACGAGCAGCGGCGTCCGTTTGCGCATGGCGTCTTCCCACCAACGCGGGCCGCGCCGTGAGATCATGCGTTCAAGTGAGAGATGCGGGATGATGCCCTGATAGGCGCCGCGCCACGCGTCTTCGTAAGTGGATGCGAGAGCTGAAGCGTCTTTAGGCCGCGCAGGCCTGATGTGTGCGACATCGACCGACATGGTTCCAGCCTAACGCAGGGTGGCGGCGCCCGGCAAAGGCATCGTCGAATTTATCCCGCATGATCTCGTAGCGTAGAAATAGTTGTGGCGGGCCATTGTTGACCCGCCACATGCCGAATTTTCGTTTTGCTACGCGCCGATTAGTAGCGCGAGATCAGGACCACTGTGTAGTCCTTGTCCAGTTTGATATCCATCGTGCCCATCTCGCACTTGGCATCTTCGATCTCGTAGATGCCGTTGGCCTCTTTCTCGATGCTCTCGTAACCCTTGCAACCAAAGGTGCTGAGAGTCTCCTCGATCTTCGTCACCTCGGCGGCGGGCAAATCATCATCATCGTCGTCATCAGCCCAGGCGCAGGTTGCGGCCAACGCTACGGCGACAGCCAATCCAACAGCTCTAATCATTGATTCATCTCCTCGATAGGCGCGTGAGCCAAAGTCGCGCGCCGCGTCAATTGCGGGCGAACGGTGTCACGACAATGCCAGAGGTCCGCGGAGGAGAAGCGGCATGAATCAGGGAGACTTTTGGCACGTACCAGCGGGCGATATATGCAACGCAATCGACCAAGCCTACGCGGCCAGCATGGGAGAGTTAGGCAACCTCTTCGGTCATGCGCTGGCGTTCCGCCTTCTTGCGATCATTCGGATCGAGATGGCGCTTGCGCAGGCGGATCGATTTCGGCGTCACCTCGACCAGCTCGTCGTCCTGGATATAGGCGAGCGAGCGCTCGAGAATCATGCGCATGGGCGGCGTGAGGCGCACCGCCTCGTCCTTCGACGTGGTGCGGATATTGGTGAGCTTCTTGCCCTTGAGCACGTTCACCTCGAGGTCGTTGTCCCGGGTGTGCTCGCCGACAATCATGCCCTGATAGACGCGGGCGCCCGGCTCGATCATCATCGGCCCGCGGTCCTCTAGGTTGAACAGCGCGTAAGCCACCGCCTCGCCCATGTCGGTGGAGATCAGCACGCCGTTGCGCCGGCCTTGGATCGCGCCCTTGTGGGGCGCGTAGCCATGGAATAGCCGGTTCATGATGCCGGTGCCGCGGGTGTCGGTGAGGAGTTCGCCCTGATAGCCGATCAACCCCCTTGTGGGGGCGTGGAACATCAGGCGTTGGCGGCCGCCGCCTGACGGCTTCATCTCCACCAGATCGGCTTTGCGCTCGGACAGTTTCTGCACCACGACGCCGGAATGCTCCTCGTCGAGGTCGATGACCACTTCCTCGATGGGCTCGAGCAACGCGCCGTTCTCGCCGCGCGTCAGCAGAACCCGCGGCCGCGACACCGAGACCTCGAAGCCTTCCCGCCGCATGGTTTCGATGAGAATGCCGAGTTGCAACTCGCCACGGCCGGCGACTTCCATCGAATCTTTTTCGTCGGACTCGGTGACCTTGAGGGCGACATTGCCTTCTGCCTCACGCAGTAGCCGGTCACGAATCATTCGGCTCGTGACCTTGGAGCCTTCCGTGCCGGCAAACGGCGAGTCGTTGACCCGGAAGGTCATGGACAGGGTGGGCGGATCGATGGGATGGGCCGCCAGCGGCTCCATGACCTCGGGCACGCAGATGGTGTGGGCGACCGTGGCGTTGGGCAGGCCGGCGATGGAAACGATGTCTCCGGCGCTCGCCTCGTCGAGGGCGACACGTTCAAGTCCGCGGAAAGCGAGCACCTTGGAGACGCGGCCTTGCTCCACGAGCTTGCCGTCATGGTCGAGCACCTTGACCGCTTGGTTCGGAGTGATGGAGCCCGAGGTGATGCGGCCGGTGACGATTCGGCCAAGATAAGGATTGGCCTCGAGTATGGTGCCGAGCAGGCGGAACGGCCCGTCCTCGACGGCAGGGTCCGGCACATGCTCCACGACGAGATCGAAGAGCGGCCGCATGCCGGCATCCGTGGGCCCTTCGGCGCTGGTCGCCATCCAGCCTTCCTTGGCTGAGCCGTAGAGAATCGGAAAATCGAGCTGCTCCTCGCTCGCATCGAGCGCGGCGAACAGATCGAATACCTCGTTCAAGACTTCGTCCGGCCGCGCATCGGGGCGGTCGACCTTGTTGATGACGACGATGGGCTTCAGCCCCATCTTGAGCGCTTTCGACACCACGAATTTGGTCTGGGGCAGTGGGCCCTCGGCAGCGTCCACGAGTACCAGTGCGCCATCTACCATGTTCAAGATGCGCTCAACCTCGCCGCCGAAATCGGCATGGCCCGGCGTGTCGACAATATTGATGCGGGTGTCGTCCCACATGATCGACGTGGCTTTGGCCAGGATGGTGATGCCACGCTCGCGCTCCAGATCGTTGGAGTCCATAGCGCGCTCGTCGACCCGCTGATTGTCGCGGAAGGAGCCGGACTGCTGGAGCAGGCGGTCGACCAGGGTCGTCTTGCCATGGTCGACATGGGCAATAATGGCGATATTTCTGAGTTTCATGATCGGAAATGTCTTTCGGCCGCGTGGCGGCGGTTTGTTGCGGCGCAATATAGTGATTTTGCGTTCATTCGCAATGGCCACGCCTAGGGGGGCCGGTGAGCGCTCCGGCGGGTCTAGCGGCGGATTTTGCCCCACGGTCCGGGCTGGCTCTCGGGGCCTGCGGAACGGATCATCATCATTTCGCCGAGATTTTCCACGGTGAGCAGGCCGATGAGCTTCCCGGCCGCGTCGGTCACGCCCACCACCGGGCGGCCTTTCTGCATAAGCGAGCGGAGCGCGGTATCGAGCTTGGTGCGCGCCGGGAAGGTCGGGATGTCCCCTTGCATCACTTCGAGCACGGGCGCGTCGGGGCCGCGCTGCTTCAGCGCCTTGATCATGGCGTCGCGGGTCAGCACGCCGCGCAAGTGCCCGCTGTCGTCGACAATCGGAAACTCGGTCTGCGTAGTGCGGATCAGCGCATCGGCGGCGTCGCTGACCGTGGCCGAGATGGGCAGCGACTCGAACGCGGTAATCATGGCGTCGGACACGAGCGTGCCTTGGGCGACGGCGCGGAGCTGGGCCTGCGTCGCCTCCCCGGAGGCCGCCAGGAAGATGAAGGCGGCGATGATGATCAGCATCGGATTGTAGAAAATGCCGAGGACGCCGAAGACAATGGCGAAGCCCTGGCCGATGGTGGCGGCAAGCTCGGTGGCCCGCGCATTGCCCATGCGCATGGCGAGGATGGCGCGCAGCACGCGGCCGCCGTCCATGGGGAAGGCTGGGATCAAGTTGAACACGACGAGAATGATGTTGGCGGCGGCCACCTTCACGGCGAGCGACACGGTCGGGTCCTCGATCGTGGTCAGGTTCGCAAGATCGAAGCGCGGGCCGAGCCAGAGAAGCAGCACAGCAGCGATGACCACGTTCACCGCCGGGCCGGCCACGGCCACGATCAGCTCCTCGCCCGGCTTGTCGGGCATGCGCTCCATGCTAGAGATGCCGCCGAACGGCCACAGCGTCACGTCGCGCGTCTTCACCCCATAGCGCCGCGCAGCGAACACATGACCGAACTCGTGCAGCAAGATGCAGAGAAAGATGAGCACGATGAAGATCGTGCCTTGCCACGCAGCCTCGGCGCCGCCCTGGCGGTAGAAGATCGTGCCGAGCCAGACCAGCAACAACAATAGGGTGATGTGGATGCGGACCGCCGTGCCGGCGATCGTTCCCACATTCAGGGACCAGCGCATAATCAAAGGACCATCGGTTGAGGGTAATGCTCTCCTCCACCATATAGGCATCGAAGGCGGTCAGGAGAAGCGACGCGCCGCGGAAACGGGACCCACTGCGCCATCAGTGGGTTAGCCGTCTCTGACCGATCCCAATCTCGTGGTGATGTGGGTAGAGCTATGCCTGGCAGGTAATCGTTGCCGCGGCGCACAAGAACTGCGAAACCTCCCTCGCCGCTTGGATCGTTGGCAATCCGGGCCGCCGGGCGCTTGGCGTCTCGCTGGCAATTTCGACGTGCTGGGACATCGCATCGCGATGCCCATTTATTAGCTCGCTCTTGGCGCGAAGGAGGCTCGATGTGCGGCATAGCCGGAGTGCTGGACCTGAAAGGACGGCAACGTCCCGATCAGGCGATGCTCCAACGTATGGCGGATGCGCTTCATCATCGTGGGCCTGATGATGACGGCTTCCTCGTCGCCTCTGGCATCGGGATCGCCAATCGGCGCCTCAGCATTGTCGGCCTGAGCGACGGGCATCAG
>JAGPVD010000026.1 GCA_018067145.1 Methyloceanibacter sp. | reverse complement strand
CACCTCGACCCCGAAACCGAGAAGTTTCTGGACGCGCTCAACATCTCCGAGCGAACCGGCGCCGGCTCATCCGTGAAGTTCCTCGAGATTGCCCGGGGCAACGCGGATGTTTACCCGCGCTTCGGACCGACCATGGAATGGGACACGGCAGCAGGCCAGGCCGTGCTTGAGGCCGCCGGCGGGCGCGTCTTGGATGCCGATGGTGCACGATTCCGTTACGGCAAGACCGAGAAGGGCTTGCTCAATCCGAGCTTCGTCGCCTGGAGCCGTTAGGCCGCCGTCTCATTCTGATTCTGAAAGGCGCGCGAGGCCAAGTCTTGTGCGTGGTCGCGCACATCCCGTGGCCACGCCTCAGTCTCGGCCGCAAAGCGGTCCTGGTTGCCGACGAATAATGCCCGGGCGGCCTCTTCGAAACCGGCTTCATTACCGGCCATCGCCGACATGAAGCGGTAAGCTGCCTCCTGTGACTGGCGCATGTTGTCGCCTTTGCCGCGCTTGGCCTCCTCGACAAGGTTACGCAAGGCAACGGAGGCGCCACCGGGCTGCGTTTTCAGCCAGTCCCAATGGCGCGGCAACAACGTCACCTCGCGGGCGACGACACCGAGCTTCGGACGCCCCGGACCGCGACGCGGCTTCGCTGCCGCCTGTTTAACGGGCGCGGATGGGACTTTCTCCAGCCGCCTCACCATGTCGCCCGGCGTGCCACGAAAATCCACATCGATGGGGTGGGCGGTGGCGTTATCGAAGATCAGGATCGATGCGGTCTCGTCTTGATCGAGAACCGCCTTCGCCCTCAGCGCCACTTCGCTCAAAGGGCCAGAGGCGATCCGATGCGCGCCATGGAAGGCCGTGCAGGCTCGTTGCTGTTGCATGTCCGAAGACCTCTCATTCCAATCGAGAGGCATTCTACCCGGATAAAATAGCCTGATCAATATACCCGGGTAAAATTCCCGCGCTCCAGGGCCTAATTGGGTGGCGGCTTCAGTTTGACGCGCGGCTTGAGCGAGTCGGGGTTCACCGACCGGATCCAAGCGATGATCTTCCAAAGATCGTCATCGGTCTTGAGGATCGTGCCGAAGGGCGGCATTGGGCCGGTCACGACCTCATGCTGCACGCGCGTATAGCCCTGTTTCTGCAAACCGTCCGAGCCCAGGGCGATGAGGCGAAACAGCGTGTCGTCGTCGCGGCCGTAGACCCACACGGTGTTGGTGAGCGGCGGGCAGATGCCGCCCCCTCCTCCCCCGCCGTGACAGCCGTTACAGCTCGCCGAGAAGTATTTCTTGTGACCCTCCTCGGCGACGGCCTCGTAGTCGGTATAGGGATTTTTGAGCTCGCCTTTGGGGTGGCCTCAGCGCGCCGGAGCGGCGTCAAAACCTCGGCCGCGCTCGCGGTCCCAACATCCGCAGCGAACAAAACAGAAAGCGCGGCGACACCAGTAATCGCTGCCCCAACAATGCCGGCAATTCGGCTCACAAGCATTCTCATCTCAGGCCAAGGGTGGCTGGTTACTTTGCTTTGTTCAAGATTGGACGCGCGCGCTCAAATTCAGGAATCAAATCAGGTCACAACCTGCGGATCGGGGCGTGATCGAATGGCTTACGGAGCCCCGCCAAAGCCGCGCAAAACCGGCTGGTTAACCCCCCGGTAACCCAAGCGCAGTTTGTTAGCAGTTTAGGTAAATCGTAGTGGTTGGGGACGTGCTCCCCACCTGGCCGGCGGAACATGCCGGCCGCCAGCCCAAGGGGCACCAGTCATGCGTCTGAGAGACATCTCGTTTGCCGTCGCTTCGGCGGTTCTCATTTCAATTGCATCCACTGCAGCAGCTCAAGAAGCAGGGAGCGGCAACCACCCGATCGTGCTCGCTCAGGCTCAGGTCGCTCAAGGCCCGATGACGATCACGCCGCAGCCCGGCCCCAATGCAAAACACGGCGTCGCGCCTGACGGGGACCCGCTCTATCAGTCCGACCCAAACGCCCAGTCCTACACGCCGTCAAATGGCAGCGGCGACACGTTTTCCATGGATGAAGTCAAAGGCACAGGCCACCGCTTCTTCGGCGGCGTGTCCGTCGGCTTCGCTAAGGTCGTGGAATACGCCTTTCAGCGTTCCGGGCGGCCCAACGGCTATATTCTGGGTGAGGAAGCGGGCGGCGCCTTCGTTGCCGGCCTGCGCTACGGCGAAGGCGTGCTCCATACCAAAGACGCCGGCACGCACCGCATCTTCTGGCAGGGGCCCTCGATCGGCTATGACTTTGGCGCTGAGGGCTCAAAAACCATGGTGTTAGTCTACGATCTCCGCAGCCCAGGCCAGATTTACAACACCTTTGGGGGCATCGACGGTTCCGCCTATTTCATTGGCGGCGTGGGCATTACCTTCCTGTCCCGCGACGATGTTGTGCTGGCCCCGATCCGCTCCGGCATCGGCCTTAGACTTGGCGCAAATGTCGGCTACTTGAAATATACTCGCGAGCCGACCTGGAATCCGTTCTAGATTGGGGCTAAGGAAGCCCCTTTAGGAAGGTCTTTGCGGTGCGCTCCCCACGGGGCGCCAAAGCTTAGGCTTGCTCCAGGGCCATCGGATAGGGTGACACGCGGGCGCTAGTTCCAAGGAACGCTGGTTTTGATGATCGAGTGGTTCATGTTTGGGGCGTTGGGGTTCTTCTTAGGATGCCTACTCGCCCTCATGCTCGCGCCACCTTTGTGGAATCGTGCCGTCAAGCTCACCACGCGTAAGCTTGAGGCGACGATGCCCATGTCCCTCGCCGACATTCAGGCGAACAAGGATCAGCTGCGTGCCGAATTTGCCATCGAGCTGCGCAAGGTCGAGGTCGCGCTGGAGAAGTCCAAAGAGAAGGCCGCGCGCGAACTGATCGAGGCCAACAAGCGCCGGGTCGAAATTCAAGTGCTGAACACCGACCTTGGCGGGGTCAAAGCGCAGCATCAGGAAAGCCAGAACGCCAACCGCGTTCTCCAGCAGACGATTAAACGGCGCCTGCCTGATCTCGACAGCCGATTGAAGGCAGCAAAGAAAGCGCTGACTGAGCTCGAGACCATCAACACCGAGCTCCGCAACACGATCGATTCCCATTCCGACGCGCTCAAGATCGCGCGCAACACCGTTAACAATCAGCGTTCCGATATCGACCGCTTGCGCACTTCGCTGGAAAGCAGCAGCGGCGGGTCCTTGCGCGGCTCGTCGAAATCCGATGGGCGCGCTGTTGCCGAGAGCCAGCGCCTCGCCGCCGAACTTTCAAGAGCGCAAGAAGAATTGGACCGCGCGAAGACCAGCGCTCAAGAGAGTGCGTTCTTGCGCCGTGAGCTGTCGCAGCTCGCCTCGCAGATCCTCGCCGCGACCCGCAACCAGGCGATCGAAGCCCAGCCCATTCCAGCAGAGATGGCGGCGGAGATGTCGGGTGCCGTCGCGATGGAAATTCCTCAGACCCAAACCGACTACGCCGAGCCGGCTGATGCCGAACCGGCCCATGCCGAGCCGGCTGTTGCCGAGCAGACGTATGCCGAACGAGTGGCACAGCGGGAGGCCGAATGGCGCGATGCCCATCACGAACATAGCACCGCGCCAGAGCCGGAAGTCGAGGCGGCTGAGACGGAATACGTCGAAGAGACGACCGAGGCGGGATATGTCGAGGAGACTGCCGAGACGGAATATGCCGACCAGGAAGACGAGGTCGAAGATGTTGAAGAGCCGGCACCGCCTAAGCGTGGGTTAGCGGCACGCTTCGCTGCCCGCAGAGCAAAGCGCAACGCGGCCAAGACAGGTGGCGGCAGCAGCTTGTCCGACCGGCTGCGCCGGATCACATCAGAGTCCCCCGAGACGCACACTTAGACGCCGGGCCATCAGGTCCACGGAAAAAACCCAATTCATTTTTGAAGTTTCAACGCCGTCGACCGGCCGCCGCACATATGCGCCTGCGCCGCTAGGCGCCTCCGTCCGAAACGGTGAGCTCGCGATAGAATTGCGCAGGAAAGCTGAACACCGACCTCACGCAATTCGACTTGAGCCCGATGAACAGCACCGTCTTGCCGTCGCGGATTTGGTCGTCTTCGGTGATGACGTAGAGCTTATCGACCCGGAGCGGCGGCAAGCCTTTGAGATAGGTTGCGCGCTGTTCAAACGCCTCGAGGTCCGCACCTTCGAGATGATCATATTTGGCGTGGACGCGCGTAATCGCGTCAAGGATCTCGTCCTCGGATTTGCAGATCACCGGCTTAGCCGGCGGACCGTCTCCATTAAAATAGGTCGTGCCCTGCGTCTGGATGATCGGGCCGAGCCTCGCCGAATAGCCTTGGTAACCCGCGATCCCGAGCAAGGTGACGGCGAGCACAAGCCCGACCGCAACTCTCGACCAAACTGGCATGGTCAAGTCCTCCGCTCTGTAGAGATGGCTAGGAGCCGATTGCCCTAGATCTCCGTATCGATCTCACATCGTACCGTATCACGATGGCCACACTCAGGCATCTTCCAAGCGATGATATCCTCACTCCCGTCCTGGTTCTTGCGAACGATTGGAACGGGGCAAGCCACACGCCAGAAGCGGTATTTAGAGCTGCGGTGACCGGCGTCCCACTGGGTTCCAAGCATGATCCCGGAGCGCTGGCACCGTTGCATGTTGAACGGCTGGGCGTCGGCGCCCATAGCTTCCGACTGATCGAACAGTTGGACCTCCTGGCGGCGGCACATCATCATTGAGTGTTCCGTGGCCCATTTCCGGTTTTCGTAGCCCGTGTAATCCGCATTTGGGTCCTCCGGACCGGCGACAACGGTCTTGCAGACGATCAGAACGACCACGGCTGGCATGGGGATAGCCATATCTATGCCCTCCGCTCTGGCGCGGGCCGAACGAACTGGCCCGCCCGTTCCGAGGTCCTGAAACGATTGTCGGTGTGGGAAAGCGCTTCTCGCGGCTGCTTCACAGATCGCACAAGGAGGAGCAGGCTAGCCGTGGCGGCTAGGGTAAGAGTTGCTGGCATGGTCGTGCCCCCTCTCTCAGTAGAGTTGCTCTGTCCGTACGTCTTGGACGCCCGCTAGGGCCTAGTTCACCTCTTCATTCACGAGACTGGCTGGAACTTCGTCTTGACGCACTCGGGCAGGTTGCGAACGCAACATCGGCCTCAAATAGTGCCCGCACCGAGAATGCCGCTGCGCGGCAAACTGATTCGCAAAGACTGAGATAAGTCTATGTTGAACGGTCAACCGCCGATAGAGCAGGACGGCAACACACGTCAGACATTTTGCATGGATTTTGGCGAATCCCCCCAATACGCAGCATTTTCTGGCTCGCCTGCCCTCCAAAATAGTGGAACCCTGCGGAAACAGCTTGGACGGCGCTTGGCTCCAAACGAGTCGGCAGGTCTGAATCAAGGGGAAGCGATGCTCATCGATGGCGTGATGCTGATGTGGTTCGCCCTGACGGCGCTGTCCGTGCTGTTCGTCGCCATCGACATCCGCTCGACGCCAGAGCACCCGGTGATGAAATGGGCCTTTGTTCTGTTCACCGCCTATTCGGGACCGTTCGGCGCCTTCCTCTACGTGCTCGGCTGCCGCGAACCGCTGCCTGGCCTGCATGAGCAATATGTCTCGGCCCGCTGGCGCCAGACCCTCGGCTCCACCATGCATTGCGTGGCGGGCGACGGCATCGGCATCTTGGTCGGCGCGGTGTTTGGTGCGCTTGTCGCCCTGCCCATGGCTGCCGATCTTGCACTTGAATATATGCTTGGCTTCCTCTTCGGCTGGACCATCTTCCAGGCTCTTGCCATGGGCGAGATGTTCAGCTCCTACGCGCGTTCGCTGAAAGGCACATTCACCTCAGAGCTTCTGTCCATGAACTGCCTTATGGGCGGCATGATGCCAGTCTCCGCCATCGCCTTTGCCGGTGACCCAGCGGCGCACAATCCCACCGAGCCGTTATTCTGGTTCCGCATGTCGCTGGCGCTCATGTTCGGCGCTGCCTTGGCTTATCCGATGAATTGGTGGCTGGTCGCTCATCACCTAAAGCACGGCATGTTGACCGTGCGGCCCAAAGGCGAAGCCGGGGGCATGCCGGGGATGAAGATGGAAGAGAAGAAGAAAATGGCCGCGTCGAGCGGTCAGGCCATTAACGCTCCTTCTCCTCCCGTGTGGGTCATGGGGCTCGTCTCATTCGCGGTGTTGGCTATCGGCGCCACTATCGCGCTCACCTTCGGCGGACGCTAGCGGGCGACCCCAGCACAGATTCTGCTATAGTGATTGTCCAACGAAGGAGTTTCCGCCCGGCCCCGGCGTCGATGCGGTCAAAACAAACTGCATCTTCTGCCACTCAGCCGGAATGGTG
>JAGPVD010000020.1 GCA_018067145.1 Methyloceanibacter sp. | reverse complement strand
CATCACCGATGACCGCAAGTTACAGGCCCTGATCGATCGGGTCGCCAAGGCCGATCAGGTCAAGGCCGTGATATTCGACATCAACAGTCCTGGCGGCACCACGACCGGCGGCGAGGCCATGTATGACGCCATTCGCCGTCTCGCCGAGAAGAAGCCTGTGGTCGCGACGTGCGGCACGCTTGCGACGTCGGCTGCTTACATCGTGGCGTTGGCAACCGATCGCATCTTTGTCTACGGAAACACCATCACCGGCTCCGTCGGCGTCATCTTCCAGTGGGCCAATGTCACCGAGTTGATGAAAACGCTCGGCGTCCAAATGGAGGAGGTGAAGAGCGGTCCTCTCAAGGCGGTGCCAAATCCGTTTGAGCCAATCGACGAACGTGCACGTGCGATGACGGCGGAGATGGTTGACGACGCCATGGCCTGGTTTCTGGGTTTGGTCAGCGAGCGGCGCGACATCGAGCCGAGTTCTGTCCCAGGATTGACCGACGGGCGTATCTATTCCGGACGTCAAGCGGTCAAACTCAAGCTTGTCGACCAGATTGGGGATGAGCGGGCGGCCATGCGTTGGCTAAACGAGGAACGTGACATTTCCAAAGGTCTCCAGATTGTCGAGTGGAAACCGAAGGCTGAATCGAACGATTGGTATGGCTGGTTATTCGAGTCCATGGCCGAGAAATTTGGTATTTCGGGTGACGGAATCGCTGCTGTTTTGGGCCAGGCATCGGCGACCCTCAAGCTTGACGGTCTGGTCTCTGTTTGGCACCCTGCTGCCAATTAGTGGGGGCGTGGAGCAGCGCCGGCAATGGCTGCTGCCCAGTGGGGCGTATAATGATCAAATCTGAATTGATTCAGCGGGTGGCAGCCGCCAATCCGCACCTGTTCCATCGTGATGTCGAGCGCATCATCAACATCGTACTTGATGAAATCACTGAAGCGCTCGCTCGCGGCAATCGCGTGGAGCTTCGTGGCTTTGGTGCGTTCACGGTTAAGCATCGCGCGGCGCGCCAAGGGCGCAATCCGCGCACCGGCGATACGGTCTTCGTCGAGGACAAATACGTGCCCTTCTTTAAGACCGGCAAGGAGCTGCGCGAGCGCCTAAACTCCGACGGCAGTGGCGCTAAGTCGTAAGGCTCCGGCGGTCGTTTGAGGAACAGCCATGTGGCGTAAGCTCATCTTGGCACTCGTGGTTGTCCCGCTCGGCGTCGTGCTCATCGCGCTGGCCGTGGTCAACCGCAAGTCGGCCGTGCTCATCCTCGATCCATTCGGTGACACCGAGCCCAGCCTGTCGCTCGAAGCGCCGTTCTTCCTGTTTCTGCTCGGTGCCTTCACCATCGGCCTATTGGTCGGCGGCATCGCGTCGTGGTTTAACCAGGGCAAGTGGCGCAGGACAGCACGCGAGGGGCTTCGCGAGGCGCGCGACTGGCGGCGTCAGGCCGACCGGCTTGAGAAGGAGCTGGGAGCCAACGACCCTGCTTCCCATAGCGCGCAATTGCCCGCTGATTGACGGGCCCGGTCATGGACGTCCTCACGGCCTTCGGTCTGTTCGCGGTCACGGCCATGCTAGTCACATACGCGCTGGAGGAGCGTAGTCCGTGGTTCGTCTTGGCATTCGCGGGCGCGTGCCTTCTCGGGTCGGCCTATGGGTTTATGCAAGGCGCTTGGCCGTTCGGCGTGTTGGAGGCGGTCTGGGCGGGCGTGGCGGCCTGGCGCTGGCGTCGTAGGACCGTACAATCGTTCTGAACCGTTGCGCGGCACCAATGTTGCAGTGCGATGGACTCAATGGCTCGGATTTCATAGTGTGGCCTCGCGCGAGCCTCAACAGGCCAGCAAAACCCTCACCAGAGAGCGCTTAGGCCCCCCCGTGACGGTCAAGGTCAAAATCTGTGGCGTGCGGACGCCTGCTATTCTTGAAGCGACGGTTGCCGCTGGCGCCGATTTCATCGGGCTCGTCTTCTTTGCGAAGAGCCCGCGAAATCTGAGCCTGGGCGAGGCCAGCGCCCTTGCGGATGCGGCTCGCGAGCGGATTGGCACGGTCGCGGTCATGGTCGATCCTAACGATTCGCTGATCGACCAAGTGGCGGGCACGGTCCGGCCCGATATCCTCCAGCTTCATGGTCAAGAGACGCCGGAACGGGTAGCCGTCATTAAGGCGCGCACCGGCTTGCGTGTGATGAAGGCGATTGCTGTGGCTGAACCTTCTGACATTGCCGGCGCGGACGCCTATGGCGGTATTGCTGACGAAATCCTATTCGACGCCAAGGCCTCGCCCGACGCGACACTGCCGGGCGGCAATGGCGTTCCCTTCGACTGGCGCGCCTTGACGGCGGCTCGTCCGCCCTTTGTGGTGTCCGGGGGGCTCAACCCTGACAATGTCGGCGAAGCGATCCGTCTGACAGGTCCGGCTTTGGTCGATGTATCCTCCGGGGTCGAGACCGCGCCGGGCATGAAAGACGAAAAACTGGTCGTGCGTTTCATTCAGGCGGCGCAATCGGCCGCCCAACAACAAGCTAAGGCGTTATGAGTACGGCAACCGACACCCCACCCCAGAATACCTATCGTTCCGGTCCCGACGAGCAGGGCCATTTCGGCCTCTTTGGCGGGCGGTTCGTCGCCGAGACGTTGATGCCGCTGATCCTCGAACTGGAGCAGGCCTACGCCGACGCGCAGGCCGATCCTTCGTTCCAGGCCGAGCTCGATGCACTCCTTGCCCATTATGCTGGGCGGCCGAGCCCGCTCTATTTCGCCGAGCGCCTGACCGAGCATCTTGGCGGCGCCAAGATCTATTTTAAGCGCGACGAGCTGAACCACACCGGCTCGCACAAGATCAACAACTGCCTAGGCCAAATCCAGCTCGCGCGGCGCATGGGCCGGACCCGCATTATAGCCGAGACCGGCGCCGGGCAGCATGGCGTCGCCGTGGCCACTGTCGCCGCGCGTTTCGGGCTGCCCTGCGTGATCTATATGGGCGCCACCGACATCGAACGGCAGCGGCCGAACGTGTTCCGCATGAAGCTGCTGGGCGCCGAAGTGAAGGCGGTCACGTCGGGTTCAGGCACGCTGAAAGACGCCATGAACGATGCGCTTCGCGACTGGGTCGCTAATGTGCACGACACTTTTTACATCATCGGCACGGTGGCGGGTCCGCACCCCTATCCGGCCATGGTACGCGATTTCCAATCGGTAATCGGAAAGGAAACTCGCGCGCAGATGATGGAGCGGGAAGGGCGTCTGCCCGACACGCTCGTCGCCTGTATTGGCGGCGGCTCCAATGCCATGGGGCTCTTCCATAACTTCCTCGATGACCCATCCGTTTCCATCTATGGAGTTGAGGCCGGTGGTCACGGCATTGACGTGGACAACGGCCATGCCGCGTCCATGACCGGCGGCAAGCCCGGCGTACTCCACGGCAACCGCACCTATCTCCTGCAGGACGATGACGGGCAGATCCTTGAGGGCCACTCAATTTCGGCCGGCCTCGATTATCCGGGCGTGGGCCCAGAGCATTCCTGGCTCAAGGATAGTGGCCGTGTGACCTATGTCTCGGTGACAGACAAAGAGGCGCTCGTAGCCTTCCAGCTCTGCACCAAGCTTGAAGGCATCATCCCGGCACTTGAGCCGTCCCATGCCTTGGCCCATGTCATGAAACTCGCGCCGACACTCCCGAGCGACAATCTCCTGGTCATGAATATGTGTGGCCGAGGCGACAAGGACATCTTCGCCGTTGCTGAACACCTCCACATGGAGATGTGATGATGACCCGGATCGACAAGAAATTCACCGAGCTGAAGCGTCAAGGGCGCGCTGGTCTGGTCACCTTTATCACCGCCGGAGACCCGGATTACGACACGTCCCTTGCGATCCTCAAAGGTCTGCCGGACGCGGGCGCGGATATCATCGAGATCGGCATGCCATTCTCTGATCCCATGGCTGATGGTCCGGCGATCCAGGCATCGTCCCTTCGGGCGCTCAAGGCCGGTCAGACCATGAAAAAGACGCTGTCCATGGTTAGAGAGTTCCGCGTCAAGGACGATACGACCCCGATTGTGCTGATGGGCTATTACAACCCCATCTATGTCTATCCGGTGGATCGCTTCGTCGCCGACGCGGTGGAAGCCGGAACGGATGGGCTGATCGTGGTGGACTTGCCGCCAGAGGAAGACGAAGAGCTTCGCCCGGCGGCGATCGCGGCCGGAATGAATGTTATCCGTCTCGCTACGCCGACGACCGACGCCAAGCGTTTGCCTGCCGTTCTCTCGAATACGTCCGGCTTCGTTTACTATGTCTCAATCGCGGGCATCACCGGGACGGCGGCACCTGATATCCACTCTGTTGAGGCTCATGTCGGGTGGATTAAGGGTAATACGAGCCTGCCGATTGCCGTGGGCTTTGGCGTGAAGACGGAAGACCAGGTGAGCGCCTTTGCCAGTGTTGCCGAGGGCGTGGTGGTTGGTTCGGCGCTTGTCTCGGCTCTAGCCCAAAGCCTCGATGGCGACGGCAAAGCGACGGAAGCGACAAAGCCGGAGCTGCTTGGACTGGTCGAGCGCCTGTCGAGCGTGTTGCGCCATCCCGCAGAGACCGTGGCGGTCTAGTTTGAGTGAGTTTAAGATTGCGACCTAGAGAGTTCTAAGACCCGTGAACTGGATCAACAGCATCGTCCGACCGAAGATCCGGAATATCCTCCGCAAGAAGGATATGCCGGACAATCTCTGGGTTAAGTGCCCGGAGACGGGGCAGATGATCTATTATAAGGATCTGGAGGCGAACCAGTTCGTCGTCCCGGGCTCCAACTATCACATGCGTATGTCGGCGGGTGCGCGCCTCAAGGCGCTGTTCGACGAAGGCGAGTACGAGGCGGTGAGCTTGCCGGACGTGCCGGTCGATCCGCTCAAGTTCCGCGACCATCGTCGCTATACCGACCGGCTCAAGGATTCCCGTAGCAAGACCGGGCTTACCGATGCCGTGTTGGCAGGTGCAGGCCGTCTCCATGGCGACCCAATCGTTGCCGCGGTGCAAGACTTCGCTTTCATGGGCGGGTCGCTTGGCACCGCCGCAGGTGAGGCGATCATCGCGGCCATGCGTGCGGCGGTGGTTCGTGACGTCCCGTTCATTCTGTTTGCTGCTTCGGGCGGCGCGCGCATGCAGGAGGGCATCCTGTCGCTCATGCAAATGCCGCGTGCCACGGTGGCCGTGCAGGAGCTGCGCGAAGCGAGGCTTCCCTACATTGTCGTGCTGACCAACCCGACCACCGGTGGCGTGACCGCGTCCTACGCCATGCTTGGCGACATCCATATCGCCGAGCCAGGCGCGCTTATTGGCTTTGCCGGACCACGGGTTATCGAGCAAACCATTCGCGAGCAGTTGCCGGATGACTTCCAGCGTTCCGAGTATGTCTATGACCACGGCATGGTGGATATCGTCGTGCATCGTCACGAGCTGCGCGGCACTCTCGCCCGCATCTGTAATCTTTTGACCCATCGCCAGCTTGGCCGCGACGTGGCGCCTAGCGTTCATGAAGAAAACGGCGAGTCGCCGGCGGTTGCCCTCGATGGCCTGGGCCATAGCGGCAACGGCCTCGCCGTCGAACACGTCGCTGAGAAGGCCGAGGACGAAGACGGGGCCGTGACAAGCGCCTCCAGCAATGGCGCCAATCCAACACCGCCGCAGGATGCCTAAGGTCTTTCACGCGTGACGACACTTCCAGACAGCGCTGGGTCCCCATCGTCCCGTCCCCGGGCGGCGATGAGCAATACGCTGCTTGAGCGCCTGAAGTCGTTGCACCCGCAATCGATCGATTTGTCGCTCGGCCGCATCGAGCGCCTGCTCGCCGCCCTCGGAAACCCGCAGGACAAGCTTCCGCCCGTGGTGCATGTGGCGGGGACCAACGGCAAGGGATCGACCCTCGCCTTCCTGCGCGCCATCGCCGAGGCCTTGGGCAAGGGCGTGCATGTCTACACCTCGCCCCATCTTGTCGATTTTCACGAGCGCATCATCCTTGCCGGGCCTCACGGCGCGACCGCTATCTCCGAAGATGTGCTGGTCGATTGCCTCGCGCGCGCCGAGGCCGCCAATGGCGGGGAGTTGATTACGTTATTCGAGATCACGACGGCGGCGGGTTTTCTCGCCTTCGCCGAGGCCCCCGCCGACCTGCTTCTCCTGGAGACAGGGCTGGGTGGCCGGCTCGATGCCACCAACATGGTGGCGAAGCCGTTGATCACCATCATCACGCCGATTTCCATCGACCATGTCTCGTTTCTCGGCGAGAGCTTGGCGGAGATTGCCGGCGAAAAGGCGGGCATCTTGAAGCCCGGCGTTCCTTGTGTTGTAGGGCGGCAAGAGCAAGAGGCCTTGGATGTCATTGAGCGCAGAGCGGAAGATGTTGGTGTGCCTCTTCATGTCACCGGCCGTGACTTCGATGTGTTCGAGCAGCAAGGACGTTTGGTTTTTCAGACGGCCTCGCGCCTGTTCGACCTGCCGCTTCCGCGCCTTGCCGGACGGCACCAGATCGACAATGCGGGCACGGCCATCGCCGTCGCCAGCATCGTGTTTGGTGAGGCATTGACAGCGCGCGCGCTGGAACACGGCATGACGAAAGCCTATTGGCCGGCACGGCTTGAGTGTTTGCCGGTCGGCGCGTTGCATGCCTATGGCGTGGAAGGCACAGAGATTTGGCTCGATGGCGGGCACAACGAGGCCGGCGGTCAGGCTGTGGCGCATACGCTCGCCGAGCTTGATGAGCGTCTTCCCCGTCCAGTGCATGTCATTTGGGGCATGATGGAAACGAAGGACGCAAGGCGCTACATCGCCCCGTTCAAGGGGCTGGTCGAGCGGGTCTATACGGTGCCGATTCCCGATGAGCCAAACGCTTTTGCCGCGGAGCCGCTTGCCGAATTTGCGCGCGCGGAAGGGCTCGACGCCGTGGCCGTGAACAGCGTGCCTGACGCGTTGCTTAAGTCAGCGTCGAGCGGTGTGCCGGCTCGCGTCTTGATCTGCGGCTCGCTCTTTTTGGCGGGCCTCGTCCTCAAGCAGCACGCTTAGGCGGTACCGTCGGCGGCGCCACCGATCCAGGCGGCAAGCCGGTTCTTGGGGTGCGCGCCACGGAGCGTATCGGCCACCTCGCCGTCCTTGAACATGATCAAGGTGGGGATCGCACGGACATTATAGGTTTCCGGCGTGCGGGGATTCTCATCGATATTGAGTTTGACGATCTTCACCTTGCCGCTGAATTCCTTGGCGATTTCTTCGAGTGCGGGCGCAATCTGCCGGCAGGGACCGCACCATTCGGCCCAGAAATCGACAACGACGGGGGTCGAGGACTTGAGTACCTCAGCTTCGAATGCATCGTCGGAAACCGTCTCAGTCGACATGTCTTTCTCCTCGGCAGGGGCTTCGAGCGTCGCCCAGAGACGGGAACGTAGGTGTGCCCCCCTATGGCGTCAAGGCTGCCCGCCGCTCCAGCATGTCGCGTTCGGCCTTATCAAGCGAAGTTGATGATATCTCCATGAGGTGTGGCCCGTCGGTCCACAACAGGGCAGCCCGCAACGCCCTGCCAGGGAACAAATTCTTCAACGCCAGGCGATAAGCGGCGAGTTGCTCGACATAGGCAGGGGCTACCTCTCCCTCGGTTGAAGGTGGAGGCCGGTTCGTCTTGTAGTCGAGGATCAGGAGATCGTTTTCAAGAATCACTAGACGGTCGATCTGCCCTTCAAGCTCGAACCCTTCCTCATCCTCGCCAATTTGGGCCACGACCGGGAGCTCAGGAAGACTGCCTGGCTGGAATAGGGGTGCGAAGGTTTCGTCCCCCACGATGGCTAGCGTTTCGGCGACGATTTCGTCTTTCATCCCGTCAGCAAGCTCAGGCCCACGCGCGGCAACGAAGACCTTGGCCGCCGTCTCCTGATCCTGTGGCGCCACTTCAGGCAGGTGCTGCAAGAGCGCGTGGACCAGGCGTCCCCGCGCAAAGCGCTTATTGTTGGCGAGCGCTCTTGGTCCCAGCGGCGCCTGCTCGGTGCTTGCGTCCCCTTCCGCATTGAGCGCGAGCCGCGACGGCGCGAGCCTCGTGCGTACGCGTTCAGGAGCAGCTTGAGTGAAAGCCCATTTGGGCAGGGCTTGGGCCTCACGCGTTTCCACGATCTCTTCTTTCGCTTGGAAGGGTTTCTCCTGCGCGCATTCCATTCTGTGGGCATTTTCGTCACCTGGCCCTTCGACCGGGGTGAGGCGCCCATCGAGCCCGTCGCGCACCAAATGATACCAGCTGTCCTTGTCCGGCTCCCGCTGCCCCTGCCAGCCGCACACATAGAGCCGGTCGCGCGCGCGTGTCATGGCGACGTAGAGCAGACGGTGATATTCGTCGATTTCGCCCCGCCGCATCGTGTCCTTTGCCTCGGCGATCACTTCGAGATCGGAGCGCCCGGGAGCCCAGACGAGATGGTCGACCTCGTCAGGCGGTGTCCCAAAGCGCGCCACGGGAAACAGTCGTGGCCCTTGGGCGCGCGGCAGCGTGCAGGTGTCCGGCAGGAACACGATCGGCGCCTGAAGGCCCTTGGCGCCATGCACGGTCATGATGCGCACCTCGTTGCGGTCTTGCTCCATGTCGCGTTTGATCTCGATGTCGCTGGCGCGAAGCTGGTTGACGAAGCCCTGGAGCGACGGCGCCGCGTCCCGGTCAAAGATTAGCGCCATGTCGAGAAATTCATCGATGGCCTCCGCCGCTTCCGGGCCGAGGCGCGTCAGCATGCGCTTGCGCATTTCCTGAGCGTCAGCGCCAAGCAGCGCGGCGAAGAACTCGTAAGGCGGTACGAGGTCGGCTTTTGACAGCCAGGCTCTCAGCCGCGTGCCCGCCTCGGTGAAACGCGGGTCGATGTTCGCTTTGTCTTTTAGCGCCGACCACAGCGAGCCTTTGCGGTCGTATGCCAAGTCAAACAGCGCGTCGTCGTCGAGACCAAAGAGGGGGCTCTTCAGCACCACGGCCAGCGCCAAATCGTCTTCCGGCATCAACAGCATGTCGGCCAGCGCAACGAGATCCTGCACGGCGAGTTGATCCATCAGCCGCATACGGTCCGCGCCAGCCACGGGAATATTTGCCAGCTTCAGCGCGCGGATCATCGGCGCGGTGAAGGGGTCGCGCCGCCGGACCAGGATCAGCACGTCACCGGCTTTGATCGGTCGTCCGGCGGATTCCAGTAACTCGCCCCCGTCGATCCAAGTCTTGATGGTTGCGGCGATGCGGTTGCACAGCGCATCCACCGAACTCGCGCCGCCTTGGCTCTCGCTCCATGGCTCGAAAGCTGAAACGCTTGGGCGCTTGTCCTCGCCAATGGGATCCCACAGCTCCACAAGCCCGGCCTCGCCCTCACGATAAGCGTGGTGTTTGATGATGGCGGTCTCAACGAATGTGAGGCCTTGCGCCGCCGTCGGCTTCTCGAAAACGAGGTCCACGGCATCGAGCACCGGCACTGTCGAGCGGAACGACAGATTGAGCGGGACTTCATGCCAGAGCACGCCAGCCGCCGTCGCTCGCTGCCGGAAGGCACGGCCGACCGCGCCGAAGCGCGCCGGGTTAGCGCCTTGGAAGCTGTAGATCGACTGCTTCTCGTCACCCACGGCGAACAGCGTGCGCAGGGTCTCCGATGCGCCCGTGCCTGAAAAGAACTCTTCGGCCAGCGCTTCGACAATGGCCCATTGTTCCGGGTTCGTGTCCTGCGCCTCGTCCACTAGGATGTGGTCGACGCCGCCGTCGATCTTGTAGAGCACCCAAGCGGCGGCGCCCGCGCGGGACAAGAGGTGCCGCGCCTTGATGATCAGGTCGTCGTAATCGAGTGCGGCTTCGGCGCGCTTGCGGCGCTCATAGCCGCTCTGGATGGCATCGGCGAATGCCAGCACTGAGCTGCTGGCGTCCGCCGCGCGCAGATAAGCCAGCTTGAGGTCGAGCTCGCCCACGCGGTCCCGCGCGGTGTCGAGCGCTTCCGCGATCTCAGGTATCTCTCCTCGGAAGGCCTTGCTGCAAATCCGGGCCCGCGGCTTGGCGGCTGCTGTCAGGAAGGTGAGCCGGAACGCCGCCGCGCGCGCGTCGCCTGCGCTGCCCCGCGCGCCTCGCAAACCATTCTCTGTCTTGGCGTCGTCCGTGGTGCTGCCAGCCCCCGCCAAACCCGACAGCGCGCCATCCATCTCAGCCTCGGTGAGTACGGATGCCAGCTCTTCGGTTAGCGCTTCTTCCGTGTTGTTAGCCACACCGAACAATTGCTTAAGCGCCTGGCCTTCCGCCGCTGCCCAGGCGGTCAGCCCGCCATGATGGGCGACCATGGCGGCAAGCTCGGTGCGTTTGCCGAGCACCGCATCGACCACTTGGCGGAAATAGTCTTCGCCAGCCACGGTGATGATCGTGTCGAGCGCGCGGCCAAGCGTGCCGTCCCGGTCCTCGGCGGCCTGCGCAATGACCGCATCGAAAGCCTGGCGTTTCAGAAGCGCCGCGCCACGGTCATCAAGCACGGTGAAGTGCGGCGTGACTTGGGACTCCAGCGGAAAGCGTTGCAACAGGCGTTCGCAGAAGCCGTGAATTGTGTGAATTTTGAGCCCGCCGCGAGCCTCTAAAGTCTGCGCGAAGAGGCGCCGCGCGCCGGCCATAACCTTGTCGTCCGGCTCCCGTCCCATGAGTTTGGACAGCGCCTCATGTAAGGCTTCGGGCGGCATGGTGGCCCAGGACGCGAGGTCTTTGAGCAGGCGGTTCTGCATCTCCGCCGCCGCCGTCTTGGTGTAGGTGAGGCAGAGAATGCATTCTGGCCGCGCGCCCGCGAGCAGCAGCCGCAAGCTCCGTTTGACCAGCACTTCGGTCTTGCCGGTGCCGGCATTGGCCGACACCCAAGCGGACGCGTTCGGGTCCGAGGCGCGGGATTGATTGGCGTCGGCTTCTTGGAGGCGTGCGCTCATCGCCAATCCTCCCCGGCCTCTAGCGTCAGCCACTCCTTCACCCGGGCGAGATGTTCGTATTCGTCATAGCGGTAGGCATTGGCGAACGCGGTCGCAGACCGGCGCTTCACCTCGTAAGGTGTGGCGGGGTCGTCGAAATGAGCGACCAGCCGCTCAAGGTCTTCGATGGACCTGGCCGCTAAGATTTCGGCCTCGGCTTTGCCCGCGCGTTGTTGCTCGCCACCGTCCTGGCGACCTGATGCTTGGATATAGACCAAAGCACGCACGCTTCGTTTGCCGAGATCGGCGAAGCCTCCCGCCTCGGCGATGGCCGCTTCCAGGGGCAATTGCGGGGCGTAGAGATCGTCTACATGCCTCGGGATCGGCGGCTTGCCGGTCTTGTAGTCGTAGATGACGACGCTGCCGTCCTCCGTCACGTCGATGCGGTCGGCGCGGGCCTTCAGGCGGAAACCGGATGCGAGCTTTCGTCCGCCGTCGACTTCTGTATGGGTGGCGGTGATGGCCGCGCGGCGCGCCGGTTCCGTGGCGGCGAACCAGCGGGCGAAGCGCTGGAAGTGCGGCCGCCAAAACGCCTCCACCCGGGTTGAGCCACCGAGTTTGGCAAATTGCTCATCGGCGGTTTCCATCAACGCGCCATAGATATTGCCCGGCAGGTCCTCCGCATGCGCGCGGGAGAACTGGTGCAGCACGTCGTGCACGATGGAGCCGCGCATCGCTGCATCGGGCTCCGTGCCGAGCGGCTGCATAGGCTCAAGCTTAAGAATGTTGCGGGCGAAAATTTCGTAAGGATTGGCGATCCACCGTTCGATACGGGTCACGCTCAATTCGCGGGGCCGGGCCTCCACTGGCGGGCGGGGCTCTGGTGCTTTGACAGGGTCGAAGCTGGAAACCGTATCGCGTTCCCGCGCCCATGCGACCCAAGGCCGCTCCGGCATGATCTTGCCGGCGAGGCCCGACGCTTCAACCAGGGCTTCCAGCCGCTGGAGCCAGCGCGACGGCACGGTTGGCACGCCGTCGACCTTCAGCGCACGGGTGAGATAGACGGACGACGCGCCAAGCGCCTGAGCAAAGTCGTGGGCGCTTAGTCCAATGCGCCGCTCTGGTGACGTCAGACCAAGCTTTTCGCGCATGGGCCGGCTGAGCCAGGGGCCAGCCTCTTGCGGGCGCGGCCATACGGCTTCGTTCAAACTGCCGAGGATAACCACATCCGGCTGCTGGAGGCGCGCTTCGAGCGGTCCCCAAATGAACAGCCGTGGATGGGCGGGCGCCCGTGGGCGCACCACCTGACCGGCGAGCAGGCTGCGATAGAAGGAAGGGTAGTCGCGCGCCCGCATGTTGAGCCCGACGCCTTCCTCGATCAGCTCGGCCAGCAGCACAGTCAACGCCTCGCCTGCATCGCCGCACCATAAGTCCGAACCTTCGGCCTCACGGGAGAGTGCTTCCGCTGCCGCCGCATGGGCCGCCGCCAGGTTCGTGGCGCTGTGTTCGGCTGAATCCGCGAACAATTCGGCGAGCGGCGCGAAGGCTTGCTCCAGATCGTGGACCAGGCGCAGCGCCGCGTCATGCTCCTTTGCGGTCAGCTTCAAACGCCGCCGTTTTGGCTTGGCGTGGGCCGCATCAAGCGCCTGCGCGACGCCGTTAAGTCCTTGACCAATATAGATATCACGGAATACGCCCCGTTCGATGGCCCGCGCCGTATCCCTGATTTCGGCAGGCTGGCGTCCAAGCCGCGTCAAGGGATGTTTCAGCAGCGCCATAAGCTCTGGCGGTGCGAAATCCGTATCCGCCGCGTCGATAACCAGGTCGAGAAACGCGCCCGGTACGGTGTGGGCGATGGGCTCACCGGCGCTATCGTCGATGGCGAGACCGAAGTCTTTCAGCCGTGCTGCCACGCGCCGTGCCAGTACTCTGTCGGGTGTCACCAGTGCCGCCGTCTTACCCTTCTCCTCAATGCAGGATTTCAGGATCAGCGCGATCGCCTCGGCCTCGTCGTGGGCGGTGGGCGCCACCACCAGACGCATGCCAGTCAGCGCGTCGGCGAATCTCTCGCGGTCTTCTTGTGCGTCCGTGTCTAGGTATCGCTGCCACTGATCCGTGGTCTCGGCCGGACGCAGCGCCTCGCTCACCAGGTGAAGCCGAGCGCGCGCTGCTCCGTCGGGTGCGCTTCCGGTGAGCGTACTGACATCGCCGCGCTCGACACCGAGCTTGCGCAACAGCTCCGCCATGCCGGCTTGTGGATGTTCTGGATGCTTGGGCAGGCTGGCCCAGCTCTCGTCATCGAGGAAAACATCAAGGCCGGGAAGCACCACGGCGCCGTTCGGCAGTGAGGCGATGGTTTTCAGCAGACGCGCCGTGGCCGGCACCGTGCCGGTGGAGCCTGCGGCGATCACGGGATGAGGCGAACCTTGTGCGAGCCGTTCCGTCTCTTGCGCCATGAGTAGATTGCGGCGCATGACCGCGGACACGAGCCCATTGTCGGAGAGATATTGCGGCCAGTGTTCGGTGACGATCTTGAGAAACTGGATCGTCGCTTCCCAGTGGGAGGCCAAATCTTCCGGCACCAGCGTGTCGAGAGAGGAGAAGTTGATCTCTTCGCCTTCAACGAAATCCATGAGGCGGCCTAAGTCGGCGGCGAGGCTCGAGGCTTGGCCTGGGCTGTTCACCCAACGAATCGTCTCGATCTCGGCCTCGGTGGCGCCGGGTGCGGGCGCCTGACCCCAAGCCAGGATCATTCGCATCAGGGCGAGGCGTCGGGGGAGCGCCCCGATGGCCGAGGCGCCAAGCGCGCCGTCAGCCTCGCTGGCCTCGTCCGCGCCGAAGATAATCGCGGCATCTTCGTCGGCGTCGCCAAGCGCATGGATGCGTGGCAGAAGCAGCGCTTTACCACCGGATTCGGCCAAAAATGCCTCGCGCAAGGCCCGCGCCGAGCGCCGCGTCGGCAGGTAGATGGTGGTCAGCGGCAGGGTGAGCGGGTCGGGCTTTTCGCCGCCGGGCAGAGGCAGATCGCCTGAGAGCAGGGCCCGGGCGAGGGTCGTCAGGAACGGCGCCGAGGGCGGGATGGTGTAGAGGCAGGGCGTGGTGAGAGGCTCAGGCACCTTCGCGCTCAAGCGAGGCCGTGGCTTCTTCTAGAGACTCTGGCGTGCCTACATGCATCCAGCGCCCATCGAGACGTACGCCATAGAGCCTGCCCTTGGCGAGCGCCTGGTCCCACAGCACGTTGAGCGAGAACGCCCCTTCCGGCGCATTCTCAAACAGCCTTGGCTCGCATAGCGATACGCCGGCGAAGGCGAACGGCACCGGGTCTTCTCCGCGCCGGGTCAAACGGCCATCCTCGGCCATGTCGAAATCGCCGCGCGCGCTATAGCCGATACTGGTTGCGATCGGCGCCAGCAGCAGCAGGCAATCCATTTTCGATGGGTCCCATAGGCGCAGCATTTCTGGCAATGCGGGCGTGGCGCCCTCGGCCCAAGCTGAGTCCGAGTTGTGAATAAAGAACGGGCCGTCCCCAAGCAGAGGCAGCGCTTTCTTCGTGCCGCCACCGGTATCGAGCAGCGCAGCGCGCTCGTCGGAGATGATCGTCTTCGGGCCCTGGCCTGCCCGCGCCTGCATATGGGCTTCGAGTTGCTCGGGGAGATAATGCACATTGATGACCGCTGTCTCGACGCCGGCATCCGCGAGGCGCCCGAGCACGTGATCGACAAGGGCGCGTCCCGCCAAGGGCACGAGCGGCTTCGGCATGCGCTCGGTCAGGGGGCGCATCCGCGCGCCATAGCCGGCGGCAAGCACCATCGTCGTACGGGCTTTCGTCATAGTCACGTCCTCTTACACAGCCAAGGGCGGCAGTTCGTTCGCCGTTGGAAATTCTCGTTCATAAAAGCGCCGGAGATCGTTGAGCGACGGATGGGCAAGGTCGCGCTCAAGATAGCGTGCGACCCGAGGGATATGGGCGAGATAGCCGCTCTTACCGTCACGTTTCGCCAATCGCGCAAAAATACCGAGGATCTTCGAGTTGCGTTGGGCGCCGAGCGTTGCGTAGAGCGTTCGGAAATAATCGCTCGAAAAAGCCTCGCTTTGCGTGCTTCGGGCGGCACAGTACCGATCGAGTTGTTCGCGTTCAAGCGCCTCGGGCACGTCGAGCCGGGCATCCTGGAGCAGCGATACGAGATCGTAAGCGAGCGGTCCTTTCAACGCGTCCTGGAAGTCGAGCAGCCCAACTTGTCTGACGCCCGTTTGTTCCGGCAGCCACATCAGATTGGGCGAGTGATAGTCGCGCAGGACCCACCCCAGGTCGGCGTGCGCCGCCTGTTCCAGAAGCGGGCGCCACAGGGCTGAAAACTCTTCGCGCAGGGCCTCCGGCGTTTCTTGGCTATGGAGCGCCGGCCAGAGCCAGTCGATGATGAGTGACGCCTCCATCAGCATCGCATCGGCGTCAAAGCTCGGAAGCGGATAGGGCGCGTGGCCCTCGATGGGAAGCGTATCCGTTGGCGGCTTAGTGGCGAGCGCTGAGAGCACGTCAACGGCGCCGCCCCATAGCCCGTCCTGCTTCACGCCGCGCGCGACTTCGGCCCCGAACACCTGGCTACCGAAATCCTCCAGCACGATGAAGCCTTGGTCGAGGTCAAAGGCGTGAATGACGGGTGCTGACAATCCACGAGTCCGCAGCGCATCCGCGACCGCGACGAACGGCGTTACGTCTTCGGCAAGATGCACCAACTCGCTATAGGGCTTGCCGTCGCGAATCGGCGGACCGTCCGGCTGCCTCGGTGAGTTCATCAAAATGGCTGTGCGGTCCGGCAGGATGAGCCGTGCATAGGATCGCGCCGAAGCATCGCCTTGGAGATATTCCGTCTTGGCGCCTGCGAAAGACGTTTCATCGACAAAGTCCGACAGCGCATGCAAGCGGTCGAGCCTAGGACCCCAGGCGCCATGTCCCGTCAGAGTGACGTGGCGCGTGTTCGGGTCGGATGTCTCGGCAAGCGCAATGTCGAGGCGGTCGGCGGGAAGCCAGTCGCTCGCGCGCTCCGGCCACTCGATGAGCAGGCAGGCTTCGTCGAGTACGTCGTCGAGGCCGAGCTCTTCTAATTCCGGCGGCTGCAGCCGATAAAAATCGCAGTGACACAAATCGAGACGCGGCGTCTCGTAACGCTGCGTCAGCGCGAATGTCGGGCTCGGTACTTCGCCCTCATCGCCGAGATGAGTGATGAGCGCGCGTGCGAACGTGGTCTTCCCAGCCCCGAGTGGTCCGCTCAGGGTGACAACGTCTCCGATCTTTAGTGAGAGGGCGGCCTCGCTGGCGAGGATGTCGAGCTGTTCCAGATCGACGTCGCCAAGCCGCCAGTTTGTGCTCATCCGGCACGGTTTATCTTGTATTGCGGCTCGTCAACAAGCTGCGTCGTCTCTTGGTTGAGCGGCAGAAGCACTTTTACGCTTGTGCCCGCCCCTGGGGCCGAGATGAGCGTGACGGTGCCGCCATGCAGCTCCGCGAGGCTCTTGACGATGGAAAGGCCGAGGCCGGCGCCGCGATGGCGGGAGCCGTGGGCGCGGCTTTCAAAACGATCGAACACGGTGTGCTGATAGTCCTCCGGGATGCCGGCGCCGCGATCTTCAACGGTGAAGGCGATCATAGACTTCTCCCGGGCACAGGTGAGATTGACCGTTCCGCCGGTGGCCGAGAACGTAATGGCGTTGGAGAGGAGATTATAGAGCATCTGGGTGATGCGGCTAGCGTCCGCCGCGATCTCGTCGACATCCAGCGCGATGTCGATATCCAGCGTCACATTTTCCTGCTTCAGGCGTTCCTCGACGCCCTGGCGCGCCGCCTCGATGAGGCCCCGCACATTGGCGGGTGCGAGCTTCAGTTCAAGGGTGCCCGCGTCAATGGTGGCAAGATCGAGAATGTCGTCGACGATGGCTCGCAGCGTCGTCCCTGACGACAGAATGTCATCCACATATTCGCGCTGCTTATCGCCCAAGGTCCCAAAGGCCGGTTCGGCGAGCATCTGGGCAAAGCCAAGCATGCTGTTGAGCGGTGTGCGCAGCTCATAAGACACATGAGAGACGAAGTCGCTCTTGAGACGGTCGGTGGCCTTAAGAGCCTCGTTCTTCTCGATCAGGGCGCGCTCGACATTCTTTGTGTCGGAGACATCCGAATAGGTGAGCAGCGTGCCGCCATCTGGCAGTGGAAGCGCGGCGCAGTCGAGGATGCTGCCGTCAGGACGGTCGAACTGGCTCTCATAGGGACGCCGCTCGGCGACGATGGCTGTGACCGCGGTCTTGGTGCGCTCCCATTCTTCCTCCACGTCGTAAAGATCGCGGCACCAAGTGATGACATCTTCCACATGGGGCTCGGCGTCGAGCTTTGTCGGCGTCAAACTCCAGATGGAGGCGAAGGCGCTGTTGTAGAGCTTGAGGCGTCCGTCGGATGCGAACACCGCGACGCCCTCGCGCAACGTATCCAGCGTTTCACCTTGCACTTGGATCAGGGCGTTGTAGCGGCTCTCAAGCGCGATCTGCTCGGTGACGTTTTCATAGAGATAAGTCACGCCGCCGTCGCCGTCGGCATCGGCGATCACATGCAGCGTGCGGCCGTCCGCCAGGTGCCAGGTGTCCTCGACCTGCGTGTCGGTGCCGTAGACCGAAAGCCAGTGGCGCTTCCAGTCCTGATAGTCGGCGCGTTCTTCCAGCCGCCTGGCCTGACGCAGACGGTCGAGAATTTCGCTGTCGCGAGGATGGCTGGCGAGCCAATCGGCAGGCAGCTGCCAGAGATCCACATAAGCCTGATTGAAATGGGCGAGCCGCTGAGATGCGTCAAACACGGCAAAGGCCGTGGCCAGCCGGTCAAAATTGCGGAAATTCGTTTCCATGCCCGGCTCGCTCTCGGCCCTCGAGGGCTCGATCTTCGACGCTTCGGCGTCGAGCAGGCTGCGCAGCGCCGCGACCTGTTCCTCAAGCTCTTTGTGCTTGAGGGAGAGATCCGCGAATTCAAGCCTCTCCCCGGCAATGTTGCGCACTTTGAACACGACGGATCGCCCCGCCGTGCGGCCGTCAAGCTCGACATATTTGTCCAGCTTGGTGCGCAGCGTGATGTTGAAGGGCTCGCCGCTCTCCGACAGCTCCTGCATGGCGGGTTCAAGCTTCGCGGCGGAAGCCGCGTCCAGCCAGCCGGCGAAGTCTAGGAGACGCTCAGGGTTGCACGGCACGCCGATGCTTGTCGGCAGGTTTGAGACGAGAAGCTCAGGCTCAGCGGATTCGGCCAACGTGAGGAGCGCTTGCGGCTCGGCGGCCAACACGGTCTCAAGGGTGCTTTCGCTGAAGCGATAGCGCTCGGCCTCGGATGCGGCGTTAGCCTCTTGCTTTCGCGCCCGCTTGGTTGCGCGCGTGCAGGCGATGGCCGTGCCTACGGCGAAGGCGATGATGCCGAGATTGATGCCGAGCGTAAGCAGTGTCTGCGCGTCGAGGCTTACAGGCTCAGCGGCCATGGCGGCATCGACGGGAAACAGCAATCCGGGAATGAGAAAAGCGAGTGCGCGATACCGCGCTAAGGGCCACCTTGAATCAGGCGCCGCCTCGCCTCCGTTGGTTCGCATGGTCCCCTCGCTCCACGCCGTCGCCCATGGCCTCGCCTCGCGCCGCTAACGCTGCCACAGACTGAACGCTGGAGCCGATTGGCTCTCGCGAACCCCAAGGCGAATCAGTTTTGAGACTAGCTGCTTCGGTGACTCTTGCCCACAGGCCCGCGCAGGGGCTCAACGCAAAAAAAGGATATGCGCCGCAGGCGGGTGCGCGATGTCACGCCCCTCGGTGGCAGGCCATGTTGCTACGGGTCGCTTTCTAGGGTCGCCAGACATCTGCTATTGAAGTTCCGATGGGCCAATGGGCGGATGCTTTTGGATAGAGGACCAATATGAGTGATATGGCTTTCTCAGTTCTGCTGGCCGGCGGTGCCGCCACGGCAATAGGCCTGATCCTGCAAGCGATCGGCTGGGTCACGTTCTCACGGTATAAAACGGATGACACAAAGGAGATCGCCGGGGTCGTCGGCCTTCGCGTCTCGGCTATTTTCGGCATCGCTACTGGATTGATCTTTGCGGCGACCACCGCGCATCTCATGGAGGCCAAGCAAGACATCCGCGAGGAAACGAGGTTGGTGGGAACTCTGTACTTCCTGGTGGAAAAATCACCTGACATTGCGCAGTCTGGTCTCGTTCGTGACGACCTTCGTCAATACCTCAAGCTTTCCAAAAGTGAATTGGACGATCCTGACGGCGCCGAACAGTTTGCGCCCGCCATGAACGAGCTTGTCGTGAAGCTATGCCGGCGCATGGCGCTGAAGGACAAAGACTCGGCGGATACGCGCTGGACCAAAGAGGAGTTTCAGAGGTCCTGCGCCAAGCTCATCGATGTTCGGGGGAAAAAGCGCGTCGGGACATTTGAAACTCTCATTGCCGGCCCCTTCTGGATCTTTTTTGGAATTTCGTTCAGCTTCCTGGCGATTCTATTTGGCGTCTTTGAACGGGCGGTAATGAACATTGTCTTCGCGAGCCTGTTCTATTTCGCGTCAGGCGTCACCGGAATGCTGATCTATTCGGCCAGCGATCCCTATCATAACCCCGGCAAGGTCAGCTCCGCCCCGATCACGAGATTGAAAGAGGCCATGGATGCTATGGCGAACGCTGAAGCGCCGAAGGCGCCCGGTGACGCTGGTGATCACGGGACGCCCAAGAGCGGAACAGCTAAGAGCGGAACGGCCAAGTAGCTGGATCAACTCAGGAAAATTACCCGAGCTTCGATCCGACCGCGCTCTAGTAGCGGTAGTGCTCGGGCTTGAACGGGCCCTCGGCCTCGACGCCGATATAGGCAGCTTGCTCGTCACTGAGCTTGGTGAGCTGCGCATCGAGCCGGCCGAGATGAAGCTGTGCGACCTTCTCGTCGAGATGCTTCGGTAGCACGTATACTTGGTTCTCGTATTTTCCCACATGCTGCCAGAGCTCGATCTGGGCCAGCACCTGGTTGGTAAAGGACGCGCTCATCACGAAGCTCGGATGACCGGTGGCGCAGCCGAGATTGACGAGGCGGCCTTCCGCCAGAAGCAAGATGCGCTTGCCGTCGGGGAACTCGATCTCGTCCACCTGCGGCTTGACGTTGTGCCAGACCAAATTCCGCAGACCGCCGACCTGAATTTCAGAGTCGAAATGACCGATATTGCAGACGATGGCGCGGTCGTGCATGGCGCGCATGTGGTCGACGGTGATGACGTCCTTGTTCCCCGTCGCGGTGACGAAGATGTCGCCCTTGGGTGCCGCCTCCTCCATGGTAATAACTTCGTAGCCTTCCATCGCCGCCTGCAGCGCGCAGATCGGGTCGATCTCGGTGATCGCCACGCGCGCGCCCTGGCTCTTCAGACTCTCGGCGCAACCCTTGCCGACATCGCCATAGCCGCAGACCACGGCGTATTTACCGGCCAGCATGACGTCGGTGGCGCGCTTGATGCCATCGGGCAGGCTCTCGCGGCACCCATAGAGATTGTCGAATTTCGACTTGGTGACGCTGTCATTGACGTTGATGGCGGGGAAGGGAAGCATGCCCTTCTTCTGCATCTCGTAGAGGCGATGCACGCCGGTGGTTGTCTCCTCCGACACGCCGCGCAAATTCGCTTTGACCTTGGAGTAGAAGCCGGGATCGCGTTCCAGACGCTTCTTGATGGTGGCGAACATAGCCGTTTCTTCTTCGTTCTCGGGGCTAGCGAGGACAGACGGGTCGGTCTCTGCCTGTGCACCGAGGATGACGATCATGGTGGCGTCGCCACCGTCGTCGAGGATCAGATTGGCGGTCTCACCTTCGGGCCATTCAATGATCCGGTCGACGTAATCCCAATATTCTTCGAGCGTCTCACCCTTGATGGCGAACACCGGCGTGCCGTTTGCGGCGATCGCGGCGGCGGCATGGTCCTGGGTAGAGAAGATGTTGCAGGAGGCCCAGCGCACCTCAGCGCCGAGCGCCTCCAGCGTCTCGATCAGGACGGCGGTCTGAATGGTCATGTGCAGGCAGCCGGCGATCCTGGCGCCTTTGAGCGGCTGGGCAATGCCAAATTCTTCGCGCACCGCCATGAGGCCCGGCATCTCGGTCTCGGCAATGGCGATTTCCTTTCGGCCCCAATCGGCGAGCCCGATATCCTTCACAAGGTAGTTCATGCCAACTCCCGCTCTCTGACTTCATAAAGATATAAAGAAGTCCTTATATCCTATCCGACGCTCTTAGAGTCAAGGCCGGGGGGGGCGAGCCATGAGCCATGTTGTCCCACGCGCGCCCATGCTCAAGGGGCGGCGCATAGCCATTTTTTCGAGACGGAACGCCCCCAAAGGGCTCTAGAGTAGCGGCAAATCGATGAGCCGAACCTGGGGGGCAGAAAGCATGGCGCGTCGACACTTTCTCATTGCGGCATCGTTGGCCCTGGGGCTCTTCGCGTCACAGGCACAGGCGGGCAACTGCGCCATGGACGAATATGACCACAACGGCTCGCTCATGGAGATGCAGATTTGCGACGGCGGCGGCATGACGATTTCATATTCCCGGCCGCGCCGAGGTCTGATGGGTGTTGGGGTCCGAAGCGGCACCCTGTTTTTCGATGGCGTAGAACAAGCGGGCGGCGTGATCAGCGGGCAGGCCCGCATCTTCAACAGGACCTGCGGCCCCATCCCCTATGCCGTCACCGGCCGCAATCACGGCGGCTCGATCGTCCTCCGGGGCGACGTGCCCGCCCTCGACAATGGCTGCAGGGTCACGGGCTACCGTCCCGAGAAACTGTTGTTTACGCTCCAGGGGGCTGCGGCGGCGCGCGGGGCTTAGAAGTTTCCCTGTGCGGCCTCGGCCAGGATCTGTTTGTCGATCGTCAAACCCGAGACTGCTCGACGAAGTTGCTCATTCTCCTTCTGGAGCTTCTTCAACTCCTTGAGCTGTCCAGTTCCCATGCCACCATACTGCTTACGCCAGCGGTAGTAAGTCTGGCCTGTGATACTCACCTGCCGAATCGCATCAACACGCACCATTCCTTGCCCAACAAGTACGCCGACCTGGCGCAGCTTCGAAACAATCTCTTCGGGTTTGTGACGCTTGTTGGCCAAATTCAGTCCTCCCCTTGCTCAACAATAGGAGGGACCAATTCAAAGGGGGAGGGTCAAAGCCTCCCAGTCTAAGTTTTCAATCTTCGGTCGCTTGGAGATGCCGAGGCCGTCGAATATTTCGTGGAGTACGCCCTCGCGGCAATTGTTTGAGGCCTGCAACGCCATTAGCTGCAGTTCAGCATCGCTGCTTGAACCAATAGCCTCTTTGGCCCGATCGACGTCCTCACGCGAGAGATGGGCATGCCCATCGGGCAACGCTAGCAGGCGAAAAAGGGCGACCCTGTTACCATATTGAGACGAGTACAGTTCGCGGTTTAGCTGTGCTTCGCTCGGAGTTTCTAAGGACCGCGAAATGGCATGCGCCGCAATCGATCCAGAGAACATGCCGAATACAACACCGATCGAGTTGATCGGGTCGACAAAGGCGGCGGCGTCGCCGGCCAGATAGCAATTGCCTGCCGTCAAGGTCGTAGGCTTGTAGGCATAATCGCGGATGCTCAGCAAGCTACCGGGGATAAAATCGTCTTCATCGAGCAAGCGACCCGTCAACGGAATATTGGAGACGTGGCGCCGAAACCGCTCTTCGCGTTCCTCACGGGTTTTGCCGCGCAGCTCTGCCAGCCGTGCCTTGGGTACAAGAACGCCTACGCTGACACTGTTGCGCAGCACAATGTGCCAAGCCCACCCCCAATCGCCAATGGTCGACATGAGCGTTGCCGGTGGATGCTTGAATTTGTCCTCATCATTGTGAAGGTGACCGTCGAATGTCAGGTATCTGCTCTTGCGGTAGTAACCCCAAAAGGCTGAGAAGCGCAGGCCTTCGTCGAAAACTCGTACTTTCAATTGGCTGGCTACAACCGCCGCCTGCCCAGAGGCATCAACCACATAGCGCGTCCGGAGGCTTCCCGGTTGCCCGTCCGGGTCTTTATAGTGCACTGTCGTGACGGGGCGTTCCAAGTTATCAACGGTCGTGACCTGAACGCCCTGGAATACTTGTGCGCCTGCCGTTCTGGCTCTGCATAACAAGATATTATCGAAGATATCGCGCTCAACATGAAGCGCCGGCCGCTCATGCCCGAAATCGCGAAAGCGCAACCGGCGCAATTCATTGCCCCAAAATGAAAGCCCGCCGCTCTTTGCGACAAAGCCCTCGTCAAGGATGGCTTTAGTGGCGCCGAGTTTGTCGGCATAGCGCCAAAAGTGCGGGACAAGGCTCTCGCCGACAGTGTTTCGCGGATGGACCGCCTTATCCAGAAGAACAACATGATAGCCTCGCGACGCCAACATATTCGCTGCTGACGACCCGGTCGGCCCACCACCGATGACGCAAACATCGCACTCGTCCGGAATTTTTGGGAAGATTGAATCGGTCATTCGCGTCTTCCTGCCAACACCGAAACGATATTGAGAGTTGTTGCGTTCAAGTCCGCTCAATCAAGCTCGATAGCGAACGGCTTTTCCAGTGAGACATACCCCAAACTGAATCCGCATTTGCGGCCCAACGCATGGCAATCGCGAACGCCACTGGCATGGATGTCACCGATCGCGCTGAAGTCCTGTTTTCCAGCGAAGCCCAGCAGGGCTGTCTCGGTCATACAAGCCAGCAAATGGTTCTTAGGTAGTTCAATAACATCTAAAGTAAACTGGTTGTTCTCGGGCGCCTTAGCGACGCCGCCGCGGATAAACGCGATCTCGGGTCGCTCGGCGACGAGTCTGGTATCAACATCGGTCGGCACTGACACGTCGCAAATGATTTGGGTAGTAGAGCTGACGTTTGATGGCGTCAGGATCGGCGTGATGGAATTTGACGCCGTCACGATCACGCTGCAATCGCTTAAATCCTCGATGTTATCCGTGACGGGCAGGAAGGGATCAGTGCCATAGCGCTCGATCACTTCTCTTCGGAGCCTCCCGCCCGCCGACAGGGCCCCACCGTTCATTTTCACTCCATTTGACGAGCTGAGTTTCATTTGATGCTGAGGATACAGCTCCGAATTGGCGATTGCAGCGGCAAGGCCCGTCAGCAATTGCGGTCCATGAAGCCGTGGCTCCGCCAATGCGGCATCGTATGCGCCAATGGCCGCACGCTCGACCCGAGCGATGCTCGCATTACGGCCGACCAGGCGTAGG
>JAGPVD010000016.1 GCA_018067145.1 Methyloceanibacter sp. | reverse complement strand
GAAGGAGGCGCTGATGACGCCGATGGAGCCAATGATCGAGCTCTCGTCGGCGTAAATCTCATCGCCAGCACAGGCCAGCATGTAACCGCCGGACGCAGCCACGTCCTCGGCGAATACATAGACTTTGAGGTTCTTCTCCTCCGCCAAGGCCCTGACGCGCTTAAAGATCAGCGTCGACTGGACCGGAGAGCCACCCGGCGAGTTGATCTGGATGGCAACGGCCTTAGCGCCACGCATGGAGAAGGCTTTGTCGATCGACGCGGCCGCCGAGGCAAGCGACAGACCAGGCCGGAACGGCGAAGCCATGCCGATAGCGCCGCTGAACCGGAGCACTGGGACCAGCGGTTTGGACTTCGTCCAGGACTTCGGAAGGCACCGCTTCCAGAACGGGCGAGATCCACCCTTGCTTGCCGTACTGCTCATGCTGTTCACCGGTTTGTCCTCTAAGAGACCCAAAATCAAAACTGCCCCTCCTAGTCTGTGCCAATAAAGGCCAGAGGGGGGCAAGGCCGAAGCGTATTATCAAGGCCGAAGTCTATTATTAAGGCCGTCGCACGCGCGGACATCGGCCCGTCCAATTCGCTTGCTATACTTTGTCACTGGCGTGAGCGTAAGGGCGCCCTAATAGCCACGCGCTTAATTTCTGGCGCCGCTCCACCAGGAGGAATGGGAATGAAGAAGTTTGCGATCATGTCGCTGGCGGTCGGGGCGTTCGCGCTCACCTTTGTCTCTTTGGTGCCGCAGCCAGCCGACGCCGGATGGCGCCGCAGGGCGGCGCGCGGATGGGGACCCGGTGTTAGTGTCCAAGTCGGGCCGCGCTACGGCTACTACGCACCACGCCGCACCTATGGCCGCGCTTATCGGCGCCCCAAGACTTATCCATACGCCTACTACCCCTATTGGCGTGGACGTTACTATCGCGGCTGGTATTAGGCGCGATACACCGCCAACGCGATCAAGTTCGAAAGGGCCGTTTCCTGAAAAGGGAGCGGCCTTTTTCTTGGTCAAATTCCCGGCTGTCTCCGTGAACCCCAAGTGAATGGACAGCTCAGCTTCGGTTCAGCCCTGACCTCCTAAAACAGCACCATGACCGAGGGGCAACGCCTCGCTGCTGCGAACTGAACCGGCGCGGAAATGCGCCAAGTGGAGGTCTAGTACCAATGTTGAAGACAGCTCTTCTCGCCGCCGCCGTTTTGGCCTTCGCGGCAATGGGCGCCACTGCCGCCAACGCCAAAGGCGGGTTTGGCGGACATGGTGGCTACGGTGGCTACGGTGGCTACGGTGGCTATCACGGACAGCACAACGGCCATGGCGGCAAGCATAGTGGCCACACCAAACATCACCGCCATCACGGCGGCGGACACGGCCATTACAAGCACTCTAAATACAGCAAATTCAATTACTTCTGGCCCAACCATTCCTGGTATGCGCCAAGCTGCCACTACGAGCCCAAGCCGGACCGCGTCAAGGTCTGGGACCGCCGTGGCAACGCCTACTTCAAGTGGGTCAAGCGTGACGTCAAGGTCTGCTACTAGCCGGCCTTGCTCGCCCGAGAGCTCTCTCTCCTCACCCTCGGGCCTAAGAGGGCCGCCGCCCACTCCCCCCGGGCGGCGGCCCTTCCTTTTTTTGTTCAGCCCAGGTGAAGCGCCTTGCCGCCGCGCAGGACAGCTTCGGAGTCCGCCGAATGCGCGCCGTCGGGCCCATGCAGCACAAGCCCCGCCAGAAGCCGTGAGCTGGCGCGGCTCCCTTTGCGGCCTTGCACGATGACGCGCGCGGCGGGGTCGCCTGTCTTGGGGAAGAGCGGGAAGATTGCGACATCGCCGAACCGGCCCTGTAGCAGGTCGAGGATTTCGCCCAAACACTCTGCCCGATGGATCAATGTGAGGCGCCCCTTCGGTGCGGCCATGGAGGTGAGAAACCGCACCCAGTCGCCAAGCCCGTCGGGCTCCATGACATGGGCTACCGCGCGGGCGGCATCGGGCGCTGCACGGACATCGCCATCGGCATAGAAGGGCGGATTGGCGATGACGTGGTCGTAGCCTTCGCGGATAAGACCGGCGGCACTTAGGACCTTGGCTTGCGCGGTGACGTCCGCCTCGATCACTTTGAATTGTTCAGTAAAGCCATTCCGCGCAGCGTTGCTGTCAGCAAGCACGCAGAGCTCCGCGTCGATCTCGACCGCGGTTACATTCAGCTTAGAGACCCGCGTCAGCAGGCAAAGCCCGGCCACACCGACTCCGGTGCCGGCCTCAAGCACACGCTCGCCCGCCTTTGCTGGAACGGCGGCGGCCAGGAACACGGCATCGCCACCAACACGGTGACCGGCGCGCAGCTGGACGATGCTCAAGCGTCCGTCGAGAAAATCGTCGGTGGTCGTGCCGGCTTTACCCCTGGAGGGATTAGCTTTTTTTGTCTTCAGTGATGTCATCGCCGACACCGGCCTTGGTGAGCACACGGCGCGCTTGATCGAGACGATCTTCCTCGACCAGAACGCGACGCGGCAGAATCCCGATCGAACCTTCCATCACACTCATATTGGTATCGAGAACGATGAAGGCGAACCCGGCCTCGTCCAGCAAGGAGCTGACAAAGGACAGAAGCACCGCGTCGTTCGTGCGCAACAGCTCTTTCATGCCTCACTATGCCCCTGTCCATTGATCTCAAGGCGCCAAGCGCCTTGACCTTCGCAGCCGTCCGCCGACAATATCCTTCAAACGAAGACCTTCCGGCACTGAAGGAGACCCTACCCTTGGGAGTTGTCGTCAAACTTTCCGGCTCGCGGGACCCGAAAGCGAGCCTTGCGCCGCTCATCGCGCTTGTCGAGGAGGACATGGCTCGTGTCAACCGCATCATCCTCGACCGCGCCCGCTCCAATGTCGACCTGATCCCCGAGCTAGCCCGGCATTTGATTGATTCCGGCGGCAAGCGCCTGCGCCCCATGCTGACCCTCGCCGCAGCGAAGATGTGCGGCTATGGCGGCGAAGGCCATGTTCAGCTCGCGGCCAGCGTCGAGTTCATGCATACCGCCACGCTGCTGCATGACGACGTGGTGGACGAGAGCAATCTTCGCCGGGGCAAGATCGCGGCACGGCTCCTCTGGGGCAACGAGGCGAGCGTGCTGGTCGGCGACTACCTACTCGGCCAGGCCTTCAAAATGATGGTGGATGTCGGCTCGCTCGACGCTTTGCGCATTCTGTCGAACGCGGCGGCGATCATCGCCGAGGGTGAAGTGATGCAGCTCATGACCGCCAACAACACCGAGACCACCGAAGACGACTATCTCGCGGTGATCGAAGCGAAGACGGCGGCGCTGTTCTCGGCGGCAGCGGAAGTCGGCGCGATTGTCGCCGATCGCCCGAAGTCAGAAGCTGCGGCCTTGCGCTCTTACGGACGCAATCTCGGCATTGCCTTCCAGCTCGTGGACGACGCGCTCGACTATTCGGGCCAACAGGAACTGCTAGGCAAGACTGTCGGCGACGATTTCCGCGAAGGCAAGGTCACGTTGCCCGTCGTGCTGTGTTACCGGCGCGGCAACGGAGAAGAGCGGGCGTTCTGGGAGCGAACCCTGAAAGGAGGCAATATTGGCGATGACGATCTCGACAAAGCCATCAACTTGCTCGTGCGCCACAACGCACTCGCCGACACCATGGATCGTGCCCGCCACTACGGCGCTATCTCCCGCGACGCGCTCGCCATCTTCCCCGATTGCGAGATCAAGTCGGCCCTACTCGAAGCCATCGAGTTTTCGGTCGACCGTCCCTTCTAGGGTTTCTGGCTAAGTCCTACTGTCGTTCTCAGGATTGCCAAGCGAGCTCGCGGCGATCCACCAGTCCGGCCTGCTGTCCGCCAGCGCGGCGGCGGCGCTAAGCGCCTGGCGAGGTGTAGCAAACACAGCAAAGCAGGTTGGACCACTGCCCGACAACCTGACGAGGCGCGCGTCTTCCAGCGTGCGGAGCGTGGCGAGCACATCGCCAACTTCAGGCGCAAGCAACATGGCAACAGCTTCGAGGTCGTTGCCGCGCGGGCTCACATAGTCCAGGAGCTTGTCGAAATCCCCGGCAAAGTCGAGCGGACCCGAGCTTTGCGACGGTAGCTCCAGCGGCGGGACATCGAGCGCGCCATAGACATCGGCGGTGGAGAGTGGGAGCCCTGGATTGGCGAGCACCACGCCGCATGACGGGAAGCCGCGCACGGGAGTAACCAGCTCGCCGCGCCCCGTGATGAGGGCCGCTTTGCTGCCAAAACAAACCGCAACATCGGAACCGAGAACCGGCGCCAGATCAGCCATGGCAGCTTCACTCAATACCTCTTGATTGGCGCGAATTATGAGCCGCAAAGCAGCGGCGGCATCGGCTGAGCCGCCGCCGAGCCCAGCAGCGACGGGTAAGTTCTTGAACAGCCGAAAGCGCCCGAGGGTGAGTCCAGGCGATTGGGCCTTAGCGGCTTCAGCCGCGTTCAGGATGAGATTGCCGCCATCAAGCGCCGTCGCGAACGGCCCTTCGACCTTAAGATCGAGAGCGTCTTCTGGCTCAAGCTCGACGGTGTCACCTACGCCGGCAAAGGCAACAAGACTGTTCAACTCATGGAAGCCGTCGGCCCGGCGAACCAACACTTCCAACGTGAGATTGAGCTTGGCCCAGGCGATATCGCGAAGCGCAGTCATGGCGATGACACCAGGCGTGAGACACTGTCCAGACTACGACGGAGAATTGGTTGGAGCGCGCTTATTGCGACGTCTTCTGGTCCGCGTGGGTGGTGCGGTCCGCCGCCTTGGTCTCGGCGGACTCCTTCAGACCCGAAACGATCTTTTCCTTCAGCAAGACGACCAGATCGTCCTCCGGCTTCAGCGTCAATGATTGTTCCCATTGATATTTCGCTTCGAGCTTCCGTCCGATCCGCCAGTAAGCGTCGCCAAGATGGTCGTTGATGATCGGGTCGTCGGGCCGCAGTTCAACCGCCCGTTCCAACTGCTCAACCGCCTCCGGCATGTTGCCCAGGCGGTAGTAAGCCCAGCCCAGGCTATCGACATAATAACCGTCATCCGGCTTCAGCTTCACCGCCTTGCGGATGTAGTCCATGGCCTGGTCAAGGTTCAGCCCCTGGTCGACCCACGAATAGCCGAGATAGTTCAGGATCAGCGACTCGTCCGGAGCCAGTTCAAGCGCCTGCTCAAAATCGGCTTCCGCGGCGGGCCAATCCTTCAGCCGCTCGTTGCTGACGCCACGCGAATAATACAGCGCCCAATTGCCCTTGGTCGGCTCGTCAATGAGGTCGACCGCACGCGAGTAATATTTGAGCGCCTCGTCGTAACGCTCATGGGCGCGCAGGACGTTGCCGAGCGCATCGAGGGGACGGATGTCATCCGGGTTTTTCGCGATGAGCGCCTCAAGCAGCGCCTGGGACTCGTCGACCCGCTCCAAGGCATTCAGAGCGAAGCCCTTCTGAATTTGAATATTGATCCAGAGCGGCGAGTCCTCGGGTATCCGATCGAAGGTCGCGATCTGGGCGTCGTATTTCTTGGCGACCTCGTAAGCCTCGGCAAGCGCGATATGAGCGAGCATGAAGTCAGGTTCAAGATAGAGCGCGAATTGCAGGAAGATGATGCCCATGTCGAGGCCGCCCTCGCCGGCAAGCGCATCACCGATGCCATAAAACACCTCAGCGAGACCGGCGGTTGCATTGGCGACAATCAACGAAGGGTTTTCCCCGTTCTCTATCTGCTCAAGCAGCGCTTCGGACAAAGGATGGGGCGCCGCCTTGGCCATATGAGTCTTAATCGTCGCGACGGCCAACTCCCGGTCATTGGCGTTGATCGCATGGCGCGCAAAAGCGTCGGCGACTCTGAGTGTGGTCGGATTTCGCTTGAAGGCTTCCGTATAGGCCTCACGCGCCAGCTGATGCCGGCCGGCGACATCGGCGATGAGGGCGCGGTGATAGCGCTGATAGTACTGGGCCCAGTCGGCGTTGCTCAAACTATCCAGAGTAGCGATTGCCTCACTGTGCTTGCCCGCAGCCTCCTGCACCCAGGCGCGCGCAAGAGTCGAAGTGAGGTCGGCGATGGGGCCCTGGCGGCCCGCGGTGAAATATTTCTCGGCATCCTTGTAGTCGCCGCGCTTGAAGGCATCGAGCCCAAGCAAAAACTGAGCGACGCGATCCGATGGCTCGACATTGACGAGAACTTTGGCCAGCTCGATGGCGCGGCCCCAATGGGCAGACGCCGTCTCAAGCAGAAAGGTCTGCTTCAGGATGAGTTCATTCTCGGGGTCGCCAGCCAGCGCCTTGGAATAGAAGTCCGCTGCGGCCACCGTGTCATGACTGCCGCGCGCCACACGCCCGGAAAGATAATTGCCAAGAAGAGTGCCAGGATCAGCATCGCCGTTTCCAGCGGAGATCACTTCTGCGTAGGCCACAGGTGCTGCAAAGATCGCGACAAAAAGAAGATATTTCCCCGCCAGTCTCCGCAGTGTTCTGGAAATTATCATGTCGTCGGTTCGGCTATCCGCCGCTCCAATTTCTGGTCCGTATTGTTCCCAGCCAAGGTTAAGTGGTTTTCACCACCCTGCAACCATCAAAGCTTTTGCAGGCAAATCGCGGCGCGTTTATGGCCCGGTTTTCCCCATTTCCGGACCCTAGGCCCTACATATTCGTGTAGTTCGGGCCGTCGCCTCCCTCTGGCGGCACCCAAGTGATGTTCTGGGCCGGATCCTTCACATCGCAGGTTTTGCAGTGGACGCAGTTTTGCGCGTTGATCTGGAAGCGCACGCTACCGCCCTCCTCCACCACCTCATAGACGGCCGCCGGACAATAACGTTGAGCGGGCTCGTCAAACTCGGGAAGGTTCTGCTCGATGGGGATCGAAGGATCGGTGAGCTTGAGATGCACCGGCTCGTCCTCGTCGTGACTCGTGCTCGACAAATACACCGACGAGAGAATGTCGAAGGTGAGCGCGTTATCCGGCTTCGGATAGTCGATGACCTTCGCCTCCGCTGCCGGTTTTAGACTCGCATAGTCGGGCGTCAGATGCTTCAGCGTGTGACCCAAGAACGGGAAGATGGTGTTGAGCCACATGTCGATGCCACCGAGCATGACACCGAGGCGCGTGCCGAATCGCGACCATAGCGGCTTCACGTTGCGGACCTTCTTGAGCTCCTTCGCCAAGCCGCTCGCCTTCAAGGCTTCCTGGTAGGCTTCGAGCACGTCGTGAGAGCGTCCCGCCTCGATCGCCGCGAAGGCCGCTTCCGCCGCCATCATCCCTGACAGCATGGCGTTATGTGAGCCCTTGATGCGCGGCACGTTCATGAAGCCTGCGGCACAGCCAACCAACGCTCCGCCAGGGAACGCGAGCTGGGGCACAGCCTGCCAACCGCCTTCGGTCAGCGCACGCGCGCCATAGGCAATCCGTTTGCCGCCCTCGAGATGCGCCTTGATGCGCGGATGTAGCTTCGAGCGCTGAAATTCCTTGAATGGGTTCAGATAGGGATTGCTGTAGTCGAGATGCAGGACCAAGCCCACCGACACGAGATTGTCGCCGAAATGGTAAAGGAACGTGCCGCCGCCGGTCTTATCCTCAAGCGGCCAGCCCATGGTGTGCTGCACGAGCCCGGGTTTGTGCTTCTCGGGCGGAATTTCCCACAGCTCTTTCAGGCCGATACCGAACTTTTGCGTGCCGCTGTCTTTGTCGAGACCGAACTTCTTGATGAGCTGCTTGGATAGAGACCCGCGGGCGCCCTCGGCGAGAAACGTGTACTTGCCAGTCAGCGCCATGCCCGGCGTGTAGCTGTCCTTATGGCTGCCGTCGTGGGCCACGCCGAGATCGCCCGTGATGACACCTTCGACCTCACCGTTCGCGCCGATGATCGCATCGGTCACCGAGATGCCGGGATAGACTTCGACGCCCAAAGCTTCTGCCTGCTCGCCGAGCCACTTGGTGAGGTTGCCGAGGCTGCCGGTGTAGCAACCGTGATTGTTCATCAGCGGCGGCATGAAGAGATTGGGCATATGGATGCCGCTGGTCTCCGACGGGAGATAATAGAAGCGATCCTCGGTGACCTTGTCCTTGAGCGGCGCATCTTTGTCGCGCCAATCGGGAATTAGCCGGTCGAGGGCGACTGGGTCGATCACCGCGCCTGACAGGATATGGGCGCCAACCTCAGAGCCCTTCTCCAGGATGACGACGTTGACATCCTTGTCGTTCTCAGCCGCGAGCTGCTTCAGCCTGATCGCCGTGGCGAGGCCCGCCGGCCCGGCACCGACGATCACCACATCGAACTCCATGGTTTCGCGCTCGACTCGGTCGTTCAAACCAGCATGCTCCTTCGAAAAGACCGATTGGGCCCGACCACCCTCACCTGATTCCCAAGGTTCGCCCTTCGGAATCCGATGCGGCCACACGATCGGTGCTAAAGTCGATAAGGCCCAACGATAATTCATTGCCCGGCTTGGCCGGGGCAACCACAAATAAAGGATCAACACGGGCATCGCAAATGACTGGAAGCCAAGCAAAGGCCTATGCCGCGCTGCTCGCCTGGTATGACGCCATGGGCGTCGACGAGGCGATTGGCGACGCGCCAGTCGATCGTTTCGCGATTGTGCCCGAAACAATGCCCCTCAAAAGGCCGGCTAGGGCGCCATTGGCCAGACCCGGCCAGCCGCCTGTGGCCCCAGCTCCAGCACGCCCCGCGCCCGAGGCAGCGCCCCCTTCACCGACATCGTTAGAGGCGGCGGGAACCCTCGGCGAGCTTGAGGCGCTGGTCGCCCAATTCGAAGGCTGCGCGCTGAAGCGCACCGCCAAGAACCTGTGCTTTTCAAGAGGCAGCGCGGACGCGCGCATCATGCTGATCGGCGAGGCGCCGGGCCGCGACGAGGACATTCAAGGCAAGCCCTTTGTTGGGCGGGCCGGCAAATTGCTCGACCGCATGCTCGCCACGATCGGGCTCGACGAGACCCAGGTCTACATCACCAACACGATCTATTGGCGCCCGCCCGGCAACCGCACGCCGACGCCGCAAGAGTTCGGGGCTTGCGCGCCGTTCCTGTCGCGCCAGATCGAACTGCTGGCGCCTGATGTGCTGGTGCTACTCGGCGGCGCGGCAGCAAAGCATATTCTCGGCGTCACCGAGGGCATCATGCGGCTGCGCGGCAAGTGGAAGATCTACAAGAATGCTGACCGCGACATTCCAACGCTTGCGACGCTACATCCCGCCTATCTGCTGCGCAGCCCGGACGCGAAGCGCTATGCTTGGCGCGACCTTCTCATGCTGAAGACGAGGCTAGAGGAAACGCAAAAATGAACCGCATCGACGAAAGCCGTCCCTTCATCCCCGTGCGTGTTGCCGTACTGACGATCTCCGACACGCGCACGCCGAAGACCGACAGGTCGGGTCCCCTCCTCGCCAGCATGATCGAGGACGCCGGCCACGTCGTCGCCGAGCGCGCGACGGCCGCCGACGACGTGAAGTCGATCCGCAAGCAAGTCAAGAAGTGGATCAAGAACAAAAAAATCGACGTGGTGATTACCACTGGCGGCACGGGCTTCACCGGGCGCGACGTCACGCCGGAAGCGGTGCGCCCGCTATTCGAGAAAGAGATCGAAGGCTTCTCCGTTCTGTTCCATATGCTGAGCTATCAGACGGTCGGCACCTCGACGGTGCAGTCGCGTGCATGCGGCGGTCTAGCTAAAGGCACTTACATCTTCTGCGTGCCGGGCTCGCCGGGCGCGTGCGAGGACGCGTGGACCGGCATCCTCAAAGCGCAGTTGGACAACCGCCACCGCCCCTGCTCGTTCATTGAGATCATGCCACGCCTGCAAGAGAACAAGCGCAAGAGGGCCAAAGCGAAGGCTTAGAACGCGGCAGCGCCTTCGGCCCGAGCGACTGTGGCTCATGAGCAACAGCTAGCACGAAAACGGCCAAGAAGCTGGTTAATGGGCCGCAACCTTCCCGGCGTGCCGCTGGCCGAAGACAGCGCGCTGATCGACGCCGGGCTCGACTTTGCGCTGGGCACGAACACCACAGCCGGCGTCGCCTACTCCGGACAGTTCGGCGACGGCGTGCAGGACAACGCGGTCAAGGGCCGCTTCGCCTGGCTGTTCTAGGGACGAGCCGTTCGCCCGAGGTTCCTTCGCGCCGGTAATCTTCTTTCGTGTCGACGTCACTCAGTGTCGGAGCAAACGCGATAGCTCTCCCGCGCAGATTAGCCAGCGTGGCGGCGAGCGTGTTTTCCGTCGACCAAGCTACGCCGGCGAACGGAGCAAGGCGTCGCGGCGATCTCTTCAGCCCGACGAGCCAGTAGCCGCCATCGAGCGCGGGCCCGAACACAGCGTCAGAGCTTGCCAGAAGTTTGAACGCGCGGATGATATGGGCCGGACGGATTGCGGGAATGTCGCTGCCCACAATGACGACAGGCCCCGGCGGCAGACCATCGAACAGGGATTGCATGCGCGCGCCGAGATCGCCCGCGCCTTGTAGGATACGCGCGACATTTCCAGACGACGGCCAGCATGGAGCATCTACGGTGGTGTCGGGGCTGACGGCCAGATAGGTGCGCCAGCGTGGATCGGCGCCGAGACTTAAGACCGTGTGCGCCAGCGTGCTGCGATAGAAGCGGGTCGCGGCGACATCGCCGATGCCACGCGCTAGCCGCTGCTTCACGCGGCCGGCGACCGGGTACTTGGCCATGATGACAAGTCGTGACGCATACGAACTGCGGCTCAGGAGCCCTGCCGCCCGGCTAGCCATAGAGGCGCGCCAACACCCGCGGCGGCACGCGAAGGTAATAGAGCACCATGAGGCCGAAATTGCGGAAGCCACGCGTGAGATAGCCGCTACTCTGGTAGCGCCGGGCGCTGGTCACGGCCCGTGATTTCAGCCCAACGATCTCCCGCCGCCTAAGCCGGCGGACGAGATCCACATCCTCCATGAGCGGGATCGCCCGGAACCCGCCAAGCTGGTTATAGAGCGTGCGTGAGATGAGGAGCCCCTGGTCTCCGTAAGGCAGGGCAAACAGCCCACAGCGCATCCCCACCAGCCGCTCAACCAGGCGCGGCATGAAACCGTCGTCATCGAGCGAGAAACGGAAATAGGCTGCCGCCTGACGGCGGCGACCGCTCTCGACGCGTCCCATGAAAGCCTCGGCCTCCTCGGCCCAGCCAGGCTCAAGCACCGTGTCGGCATGAAGAAAGAGCAGCCAATCGCCACGAGCGATCGCGGCGCCAGCGTCGAGCTGGGTGCCCCGACCAACCGGGGCCTCCACCAGACGCGTCCCAGCGGCATCGGCAATGGCGTGGGTATCGTCGGTCGAGCCACCATCGGAAATGATGGCTTCTTGCACGACCCCCTGCACCAGGGCCGGTACCAGCCCCGCCAGGGTGTGCACCAATGTCGGCGCCGCATTAAGGGTGGGAATAACCACTGAAATCATGGGCGGACTATAGCGTTTGACCCCGTTGCGGCAATCGCCGGATGAAGCTGTTTCCAATTATGTTCTTGTTTTGTTCGATTCCGACGCCTATATGGAGGTTATGACCGTAGCCCTCAGGAAATCCCCCGATGCGGAAAGCTTCCCCCACGAGGCGGGAGGCATCGCCTTTGGCCGTCGGCATGGCCGGGGCGCCCAAACCAATCGTTCAGGCCGCTTTGAGCCGACCGCGTACGAGCCCGTAGACGACGGCTGGGACTCGCTCACCGATCTCGATGCGCTGGTTACCGAAGTGCAGGAAGTGCCGGCCAGGCGGATCATCACTAAGAACACCTCGCCCGACATCAGCTTCGACCGCTCAATCAATCCTTATCGGGGCTGCGAGCATGGCTGCATCTACTGCTACGCCCGGCCGACCCATGCCTTTCTCGGCCTTTCGCCCGGCCTCGACTTCGAGACCAAGCTGTTCGCCAAGACCAATGCCGCCCAGGCGCTGGAGCGGGAGCTTGCCGATCCGAAATATCGTCCCCGGATGATCGCCATCGGCTCAAATACAGATCCCTATCAGCCCATCGAACGGCGCTACCGCATCATGCGCCGCGTCCTTGAAGTGTTAAGCGCCGCCAACCACCCAGTGGGCATCGTCACCAAGTCGGCGTTGGTGTTGCGCGATCTAGACATTTTGTCGTCCATGGCCGAGCGCGGCCTGGTCAAGGTGGCGCTGTCCGTGACGACGCTCGACCCCAAGCTAGCCCGCGCCATGGAGCCTCGCGCTAGCACCCCCGACAAACGGATCGAAGCGGTCGAGAAGCTCCGCGCCGCCGGCGTGCCCACCTCGGTGATGGTGGCGCCGGTCATTCCGGGCCTCACTGATGCAGAGCTAGACCGCATCTTGGAGCGCGCGGCGAGCGCGGGTGCGACGGAAGCGGGCTATGTGCTGTTGCGGTTGCCGCTTGAGATTGGCGATCTGTTCGTGGAGTGGCTTAAGGCCAATTGCCCAGATCGCGCGGACCGCGTGTTGTCGCTGATGCGCCAGACCCGTGGCGGCAAGCTCTATGACGCCAAATGGCAGAAGCGCTTGGAGGGCGATGGGCCCTATGCGTGGATCATCGGGCGCCGGTTCGAAATGGCCGCTGCACGACTCGGGCTGAACACGCGGCAGACGGAGCTGCGCACCGACCTGTTCACGCCGCCTGCCCTGCCGGGCCAGCAGCTCCGCCTGCTCTAGACGCATTTTCCACAGCGAAATGCTCTTTCCAACCTGGATCGTTGCCAAACCCACGCGCTTCGAGTGAACATCCGGTCATGGGGCTACCTGCGGAAACACGAGAGTCGCTGCCAAGCTATGATCTCGAGTCCGAGATGATGGACCTGCATCGGCTGCCGGTCGCTGGCATCGACGAGGCGGGTCGTGGGCCATGGGCCGGGCCGGTGGTGGTCGCAGCGGTGATCCTCAATCCCGACCACATCCCCGAAGGCCTCAACGATTCAAAGCTGCTCACGGCGGACGCACGCGAGGACCGCTATGCCGAGATCGTCGCTACAGCTTGCGTGGCGATCGCCATCGGCCAGGTCCGGCGCATTGACCGCGACAACATCTTGCAAGCGAGCCTATGGGGCATGCGCGCCGCTTTTCGCGGCTTGCAAGTGCCGGCCGCGGCGCTGATTGACGGCAACATGGTACCTAAGCGCTTTCCCGGCAAAGCCCGCGCCGTGGTCGGCGGCGATGGCATATCGGTATCGGTGGCGGCTGCGTCCATCATCGCCAAGGTCACCCGTGACCGGATCATGGTGAAGCTGTCGCGACGCTATCGCCGCTATGGCTGGGAGAACAATAAAGGCTATGGCACGCCCGAGCATGCGCGCGCCCTTGAGAAGCACGGCGTGTGCACCCATCACCGCCGCTCATTCAGCCCCGTCGAACGGGCGCTGCGGCTAGCGGAGAGCCGCGGCTAGCGATCCTTCGCGATCCAATCAGCAATGCGATAAGCGATCTTTTCGGCGCCGGGCTCAAGCAGAAGCAGATGCGCGTGATCTTCCAACTCCCAGGCCTCGGCTTGCGGATAGCCGCTGGCTGTCTCGCGTGCGGTCTCAAGCGACACGATGCGATCCTCCGTACCTGAAAGACATAGGACCGGACACCGGACTGCGGAGGTGTCGACCGCAGTCGCCCCTGTCTGATCAAACATCCACAAGAATAGCTCAAACAGAGCCCGGCCCGACTCCGGGCCAAACTTGTCGAAGACGCTGCGCTGCTCGTCTTTAGGCAGAAGGTTGAGCGTATAGATGCAGGCGAGATCGAAATTCGGATCGATGACCCGGGTCCAAAATGCACCGAGTGATATCAGATCCTGACCAAGCTGCTTTTCGGGCCCGGTCGGCGGCACGATACCGGCCCTCGGACCCGGACTAGCCAGGATCAATGCCTCGGCCAGTCCTTGCGCGGCGAGTTGCTGGGCCAGGACGGCCCCCATGGAATGGCCAAGCAGAACAGGCCGCTCCGGCAAGCTCTCTACGAATGCCGCTACTTGCGCGCGATAATCGGCCATGCCGACCCCTGCAAGTGACGCGTTCGCATCGCCCTTGTCCCTACCGTGACCGATCAGGTCGGGCGCATGGCAGGTGAGCCCACGCGCCTCGAAGACTTGGCGGAATGTGTCGAAGCACCAACCACCGCAATTTGCGCCATGCACCATGACGATGTCTTTGCCCATAGGCGCCCCTCCCCGTTCCGAACCACCGCTGCGCGCCTCGTGGTGCCCACCGAGTTAAGCCGACCTTTACCCTAGTCCGGCAGCATCACCCGGTCTCGCTTGAGCGTGAGCGCGTCCAGTATTGCGTAACCTTGGTGGTGAGTATGGGTGTCGGGGAAGAAGGGGGGGCAAGCCTCCCTCGGAACAAAATCATTGTCGGCGATTGCATCGAAGAGCTGTCGCGCCTGCCGGAAGCAAGCGTCGATCTCGTCTTCGCCGATCCGCCTTATAATCTTCAGCTGAAGAACGAGCTCTTCCGGCCGAACAACAGCCGCGTCGACGCCGTCGATGACGACTGGGACAAGTTCGGCAGCTTCGCCGCCTACGACAAATTCACGCGCGAATGGCTTATTGCCTGCCGCCGGGTGCTGAAGCCCAACGGCAGCCTGTGGGTGATCGGCAGCTATCACAATATTTTCCGTGTCGGCACCATCCTTCAGGACCTCGGCTACTGGGTGCTGAACGACGTGATCTGGCGGAAGACGAACCCGATGCCGAACTTCCGGGGACGTCGCTTCACCAACGCTCACGAGACCATGATTTGGGCATCCATGGGCCACAAGGCCCGTTACACGTTCAACTATGATTCGATGAAGGCGCTGAACGAGGACCTGCAGATGCGGTCCGACTGGCTCTTCCCGATTTGCTCCGGCGCGGAACGGCTGAAACAGGAATGCGGCCGCAAGACCCATCCCACGCAGAAGCCCGAAGCCCTGCTCCGCCGTGTAGTCCTGGCCTCAAGCCATGTTGGCGACGTGGTGCTCGACCCATTCTCAGGCTCAGGCACAACCGCCGTCGCGGCCAAGCAGCTCGGACGCAACTTTGTCGGCATCGAGCGCGACGAAACCTACGCCAAGGCGGCGAAGACCCGCCTCAAAGGCGTTGTCCCGTTCGACACGGAATCTCTGAAGGTCACCAAAGGCAAGCGGGCCGAGGCACGCATTCCCTTCGGGACGTTGCTGGAGTTGGGCCTAATCTCGCCGGGCACCGCACTTTACGACACGCGTGCGTGTCACGAGGCCATGGTCCGTGCTGATGGCTCCATCGCCTGCGCCGATGCGCAAGGTTCGATCCATAAGGTCGGCGCCCATGTGCAAGGGGCCACGGCCTGCAACGGTTGGACCTTCTGGCACTACGAGGCCGATGGCGCGCTAAAACCGATCGATAGTTTGCGCGATGCGGCTAGGCAGAAGCTCGCGCCGTCGCCCGCCCAACAGGCTTAGCTTTCGCGACAGGCTTGCGCCCCGCCCGCGTGTCGAGCGCGTGGGCAATGACTTTTTGCATCAAACTCGGCAACGCCGCACCGGCTAGCTCATCGCGCTTGAGCCAACGGCATCGCTCCGGCTGAGCGGCACGTAACGCCGCTGCGCCCTGCCCGACGTCGGCGCGATAGACCAAAAGCCTGAGATGAAAATGCGTGAAGGTGTGCTCGACCGAACCGGACAGCTTGTTCCAGGTCGCCACGACCGGCGCATGATCTTCGATGTCGCGCGGCGCGACCTCCTCCCACGGTGAGGACGGTGTCTCCAACATGCCGCCGAGCAATCCTTTTAGCGGCCGCTCCCGCACCAATACCGCACCGTCGGTCCGCACCGCCACGAAGGCGACGCCGCGACGTGTGGGACGCGCATTCTTCGCCGCCCGGTAAGGCAGCACCTCGGCGAGACCTTCTGCACGCGCGCGGCACTCCGCGCCTAATGGACAAAACCCGCAGGCCGGACTGCGCGGGGTGCAGATCGTAGCCCCAAGATCCATCAAGCCTTGCGCAAAATCGCCCGCGCGTTCCGCCGGTGTGAGGCTTTCGGCGAGCGCCTTAATCTCGGGCTTGGCGGCGGGAAGCAGCGCCGTCAGAGCAAAGAGGCGCGCCACCACGCGTTCGATATTGCCATCGACAGGCGTGGTGCGTTTCCCGAAGGCGATGGCCGCGATGGCCGCCGCCGTATAGGCGCCAATCCCCGGCAGCTTGCGCAAACCGTCTTCGGTTTCGGGAAAGGCACCGCCGTGCTCGTCGGCCACGGCACGGGCACAGGCATGGAGATTTCGGGCACGGGCGTAATAGCCGAGCCCGGCCCAGGCGGCGAGAACTTCGCCAAGCTCGGCACGGGCAAGCGCGCCCACGTCCGGCCAGCGGCATAAGAAGGTTTCATAGCGTGGCGTGACCGCCTTGACGGTGGTCTGCTGCAGCATGATCTCGCTGAGCCAAACTTTGTAGGGATCTTGCTTAGCCCCGGGCGGCGCACGCCATGGCAATAGGCGGCGCTCACGGTCGTACCAAGCCAGCAGAGCCATCGCCGCGGAGCCATCATCCTGGCCTAAAAACGCTTGTTGGCTCTTTTGCATAAGTCCGACTCCTGCCGCCCCCGCCGGACCGCATGGTGTAAGATCGCCTCACCGGATGGCAAGGGGCGGAGATCCGCTCTCCACCGTCAGGGCGAGGGCCATGAACCAGTACCGGCGGAAAGGTTTTGTGAAATCGGGCCCACGCGCCATTGGCACCTATGTGGCCAAGGCGCTCGATCCGGTCGCCCGCGCCCGGGGTTTCGCCACCACGGCCCTGCTGAGCGATTGGCCGGCGATCGTAGGGCGCGAACTGGCCCAATTCACCGTTCCCGACCGGGTGATTTGGCCCCGACGGCGCGACGATTCAGACGATGAGACTCCGAAAAAAGGCCACCGCGCCGGGGGCGCGACCCTGGTTTTGAGGATCGAAGGACCACGCGCCATCGAGGTTCAGCATCGGACTGGCCAGATCCTCGAACGGGTCAATTCCTATTTCGGCTATCGCGCGGTGACCGAGATGCGCTATTTGCAGGCGCCAATCACCCGTGCTCCCAAGCGCTATCGGGAGCGGAAACCACCCCTCCCCGCCTATTCTTTGCCTGAATCGACGGGCATCGAAGACGAGGGCTTGCGCCGGGCGCTATCGCGCCTGGGCGCGCGCGCGCGCTCCCGTCTCACGAGAGGTTGAGGCGCTAGACTTCTTCTCGCCCTTGCCCGATATGGGTCTTTCAACGATTGTAGGCGCGCCAAGCGCCCACAGGGCATCGTAGCAAGTTTCAGCCGGAGTAGTGATCGTGGCCAAACCTAAGAAAAAGCCGACCGAAGCCTCAACCGACGAAGCCTCAGCCGGCAAGAACAAGACTGGCATATATATCGCCGGTGCCATGGCGGCCATGGCGGCCATTGCCGGTTTCATCTATTTCGGCGCCGATGGCGCCACCGGGTCCAGAGCGGCCGACGGAAACCCCGGCACCGCCGCGCTGATGGAGTCCGGCCCCCTGAAAGACATCATGATCGGCGACGACGACGCTCCGATCACCATCGTCGAGTATGCCTCGATGACATGCGGCCACTGCGCCCGGTTCCACAACGACGTGTTTCCGGAACTGAAAGAGAAATATATCGACACCGGCAAGGTTCAGTTCGTCTTGCGCGAATTTCCCTTGGATGGACTGGCCGTGGCGGCCTTCATGCTGGCGCGTTGCGCCGGAGACGACCGCTATTACCCGATGGTCGGCGGCATGTTCGAGACCCAGAAGACCTGGGCTGTGCCTGGCGAAGACGGCAAGCAGAAGCTTTCGCGCATCGCGAAGCAGGCAGGCTTTTCGCAGGAGTCATACGACAAGTGCATGGCGGACCAGGAGCTGTTCGACAAGATCGTCGAAGTGCGCAAGCGGGGCCACGAAGAATACGGCGTCGATTCCACCCCGAGCTTCTTCGTCAACGGCAAGCGGATGAAAGGCCTTGATATCAAGGACTTCGACGCCGCAATCGAGGGCAGTGGCGTCGAGACGTCGCCAAACGACTAGGCTGCACGCTTGATGGTGTTTGGAAGAGTATCCGCAGTCGTTCTGATCGCTGCCGCGCTTGGCCTCTCGGCCTGCGGCGGCGCGACAGGTCCTGCCGACACCGCCATTCCGCTAAAGGAGCAAATGCTGGAGCCAGGACCGCTCGGTGAGCGCGAATATGGCAGCCGCAATGCCCCGGTCACCATCATAGAGTACGCCTCACTCACCTGCCCCCATTGCCGCAATTACCACCGGAACGTGTTTCCCAAGGTGAAGCGCCAATACATCGACACCGGCAAGGTGCACTACATCATCCGGGAATTCCCGATCGGGCGGTCGGCGGGCAACGCCGCGATCGCCACGCGCTGTGTCCCCAAGAACAAATATCTCGGCCTCACCGAGGCATATCTATCCCGCCAGGGCCAATGGGTGAGCCAGGACGTCCGCCTGGACAAGATTTATGCTGTGGCAAAATCCAGTGGACTGAGCCGTACGGAATTTGACAAGTGCTTGGCGAATCAAAGCATTATCGATGGAATTAAAGAGGTGAAGCAGCGGGGGCGCAAATATGGCGTGATCGGCACGCCCACCCTGTTTATCAATGGCCAAAAGGCCCAGGGTGCTGTCTCCTTCGATCAGATCAAAGCCATGATCGATCCCCAGGCGTCTTGAGCTCACCCGTTGCTCACCAAGTCGAATCACTGCCAAGTTCCAGTGTAGAAGTCGCGTCCTAGCTGCGCGCGTCGCTAACTCGATTTGAGGATCGCCCGAACGTGAAGATCAACAGACTCCGCCTCCTTGGGTTCAAATCCTTCGTGGAACCCACCGAACTCGTGGTCGGGTCCGGCCTGACCGGTGTTGTCGGCCCGAACGGTTGCGGCAAGTCCAATCTGCTCGAAGCGCTGCGCTGGGCCATGGGCGAAACGTCTTATAAGAGCATGCGCGGCGCGGCGATGGACGACGTGATCTTTGCTGGTTCCGAGGGCCGGCCTGGACGCAACACAGCCGAGGTCACGCTATTCGTCGACAATAGCGCGCGGACAGCCCCCGCAGAATTCAACGATGCCGACGTGCTCGAAGTGACGCGGCGCATCGAGCGCGAAGCCGGTTCGGCCTATAGGGTCAACGGCAAGGATGCACGCGCCCGCGACATCCGACTTCTATTTGAAGATGCATCGACCGGCGCACGGTCGCCGGCGCTGGTGCGCCAGGGCCGCATCGGCGAGATCGTCAACGCCCCGCCGCAGGAGCGCCGCCGCGTGCTCGAAGACGCTGCGGGCATTGCCGGCCTCCACAGCCGCCGCCATGAGGCGGAACTTCGGCTGAAGGCGACGGAAACCAATCTGGCCCGGCTCGCCGACCTGATTGGCCAGATCACTTCGCAATTGCAGGCCATGCGCCGTCAGGCGCGCCAAGCCCAGCGCTACCGGGAAATTTCCGGCAAGATTCAGGCGATGGAAGCCCTGCAATACCACCTGCAATGGACCTCAGCCTGCGCGCAGGTCGAGGCAGACGAGATGGCCTTTCAGGAGGCCCTCTCGGCCGTGGCGGAAAAGACTAAGTCGGAGGGTGAGGCCCTTCGCGAGCAGGCCGAAGCCACCGAACAGCTCCAGCCTTTGCGCGACGAGGAAGCTCAGCGTGCGGCGGTGCTGCATCGTCTAAGCGTCGAGCGCGATGCGCTTGAGCGCGAAGAGGCGCGTGCCAAGGCCCGTCAGGCTGAGCTTGAGACACGTCTAGCCCAGGCATCGCGCGATCTCGCGCGCGAGGAAGAACATATCGCCGAGGCCGAAGACATGTTGCGAGGACTCGGCGAGGAAAGCCGCAGGCTCGTTGTAGCGAGCTCCCGCGACCAGGAAGAGCCACAGCTCCGCGAGGCCGCGGGCAAAGCGACAGCAGCGCTCGGCATGGCGGAAGGCGTGCTGCGCGAAGCGACCACCGTGCTTGCCGAGGCAAGGGCGGAGCGCGGGCGTCTCGACAACGAGAAGACGACAATTGCCGGGCGCATCGTCAAGCTTGAGGCCCAGTCGGACGACATCGGCAACGAGCTTGCTGCGCTTGAGACCGAGACCGGCGGAGCCACCAAGCTCGTTGAGCTTAAGGCCGAGATCGCGCGTCTCTCCACGGTCATGGAGGAAACCGAAACCGCCCTGGCTACGGCGGAGGCAGACGAAGAGCATGCCCGCGCCGAGGAAGCGCGCCTGCGGTCCCTGGCGGCATCCGCCAAGCTAGCGCGCCAAGAGTTAGAGACCGAACTCGCGACACTTATAAAATTGTTGGCGCCGACCCATGACTGGTCGCCCATCGTCGAGCAGGTGCGAATCGAGGCCGGTTATGAGCAGGCGCTTGGCGCGGCTCTCGGAGACGATCTCGATGCTGCCGGCGAAGAGACAGCGCCCGCCCACTGGTCGAGGACAACGGACGGCGCTGCCGACCCCGCCCTGCCTAGTGGAGCGACCCCGCTCAGCCAATTTATCACGGCACCAGAAGCACTTAAGCGCCGCTTGGCTCAGATCGGCGTGGTGGATGACGCTGAAGGCCGGGAGATGCAGAAGACCCTGAAGCCCGGTCAGCGCCTGGTTTCCAAGGATGGCGATCTATGGCGCTGGGATGGTTATAGCGTCCAGGCCGGCACGGAAAGCGCCGCTGGAGCCCGCCTCGTGGAGCGGAGCCGGCTCGAAGCGCTGAAGGACAATCGGGAAGATGCCGAGACGAACGAGACCTCCAGCGAAGCCGCATTCGTCGCGGCGGTGAGCAAGGCCGAGGCCGCAACGCTCGCCACCAAGGCGCTGCGTCAGCAGGCCAGGGACACCCATGCCGAGCTCAACCAGCTGCGCGATCAAATCGCGGTGGCCGAGCAAGAGGTCCAAGCCAACAGCAAGCAGCTTGGCGCACTGGCTGAGGCGCTGAACCGCACCAAGGCTGCACGCGACGAAGCAACCGAGCAGAACGCCCGCGCCGATGAGGCGCTGCTGGGGCTGGCGTCCCTCGCCGGCCTCGAAGCCGCGCTTGAGACCGCACAACAAGAAGCCGGGACGGCACGGTCAGGCGCTGCCCGCGCCGAAGCCGCGCTCGAAGGTTTTGAGCGCGAAGTGCGCCTGAGGCAGGAACGCATTGAAGCCATCACCGCCGAGGAAGAACTTTGGCAGAAACGCATTGGCAATGCGCGCGAACAGATCGAAACGCTGAGCGCCCGTAAACAGGAAACCAGCTCCGACCTCGAAGCGTTGGCCAACCTCCCCGCCGAAATTGATGAACGGCGAGGCAAGCTGCTCGACACCATCGCCGAGGCCGAACGCGAGCGCGCCAAGGCCGCTGACGATCTCGCCGTGGCCGAGACCGCTCTGAAAGTTCAGGACAAGGCCTTGCGCGCGGTACAGGAGCAGCTTGCCGAAGCCCGCGAGACCCGCGCCGCTTGTGAGGCACGCCTCGAAGCTGCGCGTGAACGCCGTGCCGAGACGGCCCATGTCATTCGCGAGCAGCTCGACTGCGCGCCAGAGGAATGTCTGGCCCGTGCCGAGTTGAAAGAAAGCGCGGAGCTACCCGAGCTGATCGATGTCGAAGCAGGCCTGGCCAAGCTCAAGGCCGACCGCGAGCGGCTCGGCGGCGTCAATCTCCGGGCCGAACAGGAAGAGGTGGAGCTGTCCTCCCAGCTTGAGGATATGGAGCGCGAGAAGGCCGACGTCGAAGAGGCCATTGCCCGTCTGCGCCAGGGCATCTCCAATCTGAACCGCGAGGGCCGCAAACGCCTGCTGGAAGCCTTCGATACGGTCAACGAGCATTTCGGGCGGCTATTCAAGACGCTGTTCGGCGGTGGCTCCGCCGAACTAAAGCTCGTCGATTCGGACGATCCGCTGGAATCGGGCCTCGAAATCCTCGCTTGCCCGCCTGGCAAACGGACGCAGATCTTAAGCCTATTGTCGGGCGGCGAGCAGGCTTTGACCGCCATGGCGCTGATTTTCGCTGTGTTCCTGACCAATCCCTCGCCCATATGCGTGCTCGATGAGGTGGATGCACCGCTCGACGACGCCAATGTGGACCGTTTCTGCCGTTTGATGGAGGAAATGTCCAAGGAGACCGACACGCGCTTCCTGATTATCACCCACCACCCGCTCACTATGTCGCGAATGAGCCGCCTATTTGGGGTCACCATGTCGGAACGCGGGGTGAGTCAGCTCGTATCGGTGGATCTGGAGACGGCCGCACGTCTGCGCGATGCGAGCTAAAGGCGTATTTCAGTCAATTTGGGGTGCCCCCTGCGTCGCCGTGACTTCCTTGACAGGCCCAAATCCCAAACTAAAGTGCGCGCCAAGCTTAGGGACCAACCGGTCCTTAGGGCTCTCCCGGAATTGAGCAGCGCCAATGGCCGGAGCCGAAAACCAGTCCGGACGCCGAGCAGGCGGCCGCGACACAGAGAGTATTCGGCAGCGGCTTGACGCTCTCGAGGGCAAACTCGTCAAGGTCCAAGGCCGGCGCGAGCCGCCGCCCGAGGAGCCTGAAGCGCGCAGCAAGGCGATGGGCCAGGCTCTCAGGCTCTCGACCGAAATGGTCGCGGGGGTAGCGATAGGGGGGTTCATCGGCTGGGCGCTTGACCAGCTGTTCGGCACAGCCCCGTTCCTGATGGTGGTGTTCCTGATCTTGGGGGCAACTGCCGGGATCATGAACGTGGTGCGGACGGCCAAATCCATGCAGGGCGAACCGTTACCGGGGCAGCACCTGCGCGATGCGATAGACGATGACGATGATGATGATTAGGGGCGCATGACAGTGACTGATGCTCACGGCTTAGAAGAAGCAGGACAACACGGGGGTGGCGGCACTGGCCTGCCCGATCCCATGCATCAGTTTGAGATCAAGCGCCTCGTCGAACTTGACGTGTTTGGTGTCGACGCTTCGTTCACCAATTCCGGCCTGTTCATGGTGATCGCCGCCGTCCTCATCACACTTTTCACATTGATCGCCATGCGCCGGCGCGCACTTGTCCCCGGGCGCCTGCAGTCGGTGGCTGAAGTATCCTACGAGTTCGTGGCCAACATGGTGCGCGACAATGTGGGCACCGACGGGATGAAATATTTTCCCTTCATCTTCACGCTGTTCATGTTCGTCCTGGCGCTCAACATGCTTGGCATGGTGCCCTACTCGTTCACCGTGACGAGCCACATCATCGTCACCTTCGGGCTCGCCGCGTTCATCTTTATCGGCGTGACGCTGATCGGATTCTGGAAGCACGGCATCAAGTTCCTGAAATTCTTCGTACCGTCCGGCGTGCCATTCATCATGCTGCCGCTGCTGGTGGTGATCGAAGTGATCTCTTATCTCACGCGCCCCATCAGCCTCTCGGTGCGGTTGTTCGCCAACATGATGGCCGGCCACACCATGCTGAAAGTGTTCGGCTCATTTGTTGTGGCCCTCGGGCTGCTCGGCGGTTGGGCGGCACTTGCGTTCATGGTCGCATTCACGGGGCTGGAACTGCTAGTGGCGTTCCTCCAGGCCTATGTGTTCGCCATTCTGACCTGCATTTACCTCAACGACGCGCTCCACATGCACTGAGCGCTAGCCTCTAATTTTTGTCATTGGACTTCATTCTCACGGGAGAAAATCGATGGAAGCAGAAGCAGCAAAATTGATCGGCGCAGGACTTGCCTCGATCGCACTCGTCGGCGCCGGCATCGGCATCGGCACGATCTTCGGCAGCTATTTGCAAGGGGCGCTTCGCAACCCTTCCGCGGCGCCTTCGCAGTTCGCCAACCTGCTGCTGGGCTTTGCTCTCGCCGAAGCCACCGGCCTTTTCGGCCTCGTGGTCGCGCTGATCATCCTGTTCGTGTTCTAGTCTGAGCCATTAGGCTCTGCTGAAAAGGACGCGACCATGCCGCAACTCAATCCGCTCGATTGGGCTCCTCAGCTCATTTGGCTTCTCCTCACCTTCGGCATTCTCTATTTGCTGATGGTGTTTGTAGCGCTGCCGCGCATCGGTGCCGTAATCGATAAGCGTGCGGCTCATATCGCCAGCGATCTCGCCTCGGCCGACAAGCTGCGGCGGGAGACGGAAGAGGCGATTGCCGCCTATGAGCAGGCTTTGGCCGAGGCGAAGCAGAAGGCTCACGCCATCATCGACGAGGGCCGGGCTAAGCTCAAAAAAGAGATTGCGGCCGAGCGAGCGAAGCTTGAGAAAGAGCTTGCCGCTAGAAGCGCGGAGGCGGAAGCGCGCATCGAAAAGGCCAAGGCTTCGGCCATGAAAGAGGTGAGCGCGGTTGCGGTCGACGTCGCTTCCGATATCGTGCGCGCCCTGATCGGCACGGCGCCCGCCAAGGGCGACATCGAAAACGCCGTGAACGCGGCTCGGAAGGCTTAGAGGCAATGGATTTCCTGAACACACCGGAATTCTGGGTCGCCGTATCCTTCGTCCTGTTCGTTGTCGGCGTTCTCTATCTCGGTGCCCATAAGAAGATCGCTGCCGCGCTTGATGCCCGCTCCGAGGCCATCGCCAAGGAAATCGACGAGGCGAAGCATTTGCGCGAAGAGGCAGAGAAGGTGCTTGCCGACTACCGCCGCAAGCAAGGCAACGCCGCCAAGGAAACACAGGCCATTATCGACCAGGCCTCACGGGAAGCCAAGACGCTTGCCGCCGAGACCTCCCGCTCCATGAAGGAGCAGTTCGAGCGGCGCATGAAACTCGCCGAGGAGAAGATCGGCCGCGCCGAGTCCGACGCCTTGCGCGACGTGCGTGCCGCCGCGGCGGATGCCGCCGTTGCCGCCGCGCAGACGGTCATCGCCGACAAGCTGACGCCCGAGACGGCGGACAAGCTGGTCAAACAGGGCGTCGACGCGATCAAGACCAAGCTCAACTAGCTTTTCTCTTTTACGGAACAGCGCGGCTGGAGATCATGGGGCAGCTCAGGGTTTCCTGGAACGCCGCCACAAGCTCTTCCTGCGTATCGGCCGTGACGTAGAGACCGTTAGTCTCGTCAGCTAGGCATTTGATGCCGTGGACGCTTTGCTCTCCCGTCCATCTGAACTGCGACGCCTGATAGGCGATGACGTGGACGATCAGCTGCTCGGCCGCCTCATGAAGCTGCTTGCCGAGATCGCATGGGGACCCGCCGCAGGTCTCCTCCCCGTCTGTCAAAACGACGATGACACCGGGCTTCCGCCGGAAATCGAGGACGTCGGCTGCCTGCTCCACGGCTGACGTGAGCGGCGTCTTGCCGGCAGGGATCAACGCGTCCACCTCCTGCATGATGCGTTTAGCGGCGTTCGGCGCGGGCGTCAGGTTGATCTCCACATTGCATTGATTGTAGGGGCCCGGCCCATAGGTGATGAGTCCCACCCGGCGAGAGCGCGCGGCAGCCGGCAAGACCCTGCCCAGCGCCGCCCTCACCTCGTCAATCCGCGTGACGGTCGTGGCGATACCGAGCTTCTCGTTGCCGGACATGGAGCCCGAGGCATCGAACACGATCATGGCGTCGTCGACGCACGAGCCGGGCGAGACCCCTGCCGCATAGGCGAAGGAGACCGGGGCCAAGGTACTGAGCGCGGTCGCCGAGGCCACAACGAGCCAATGATGGATCTTCATGACTCGCATGCCGCACCCCGTGACGCCCGGATATCGCGATCGAAAAAATGGTAAATCTTAGGCGTAACCAGCCGTAGCGGGGGCGCGGTCATGAGGCGAGGCGCTCGCGCAAATCCTTGAAGGTCACGACGCGGCTCGCGCCGGGCGCCTCCTTCCACGCGCCACCACCGGCAAGGGCGAGCTGAACATCCGCCTTTGCTGCAACCTCCATCAGCGCAGCCTGGTAGAGCGCCACTGCGGTACGCAGGCTCTCCGAAGATGCCGACACCAGGAGCAGACGCGGCTTGAGGTCGGCCACAAGACTTGCCAGCTCGCTGGAGGGCGGGCCTTCGCCGATCCAAATCGGACGCCAGCCGGCATCCCCGAGCACGAGCTCGGCCAGCGTCAAACCCAATGTGTGCCGCTCATGCTCGATGGTGAGCAGCACGGCGGAAGGCGCACCGTCGGCGTAGCGCATTTCGGCCCCACAGGCCGCAGCCGCTCTACGCAGAGCCTCGGTCGCAGCATGCTCCTCAAATATCCGGCATACGCCAGCCTCCCAGCGACGGCCAATTTCGGCAATGGCGCAAGCCACCTCGTCGGCCGTCTCCGCCCAGTTCCCGGTCTCCTGCCGCGAGGCAATCAGTGCCGCTTTAACTTTTGCCGGATCGCCGGTCATCAGGACGTCGAACCAGTCCGCCACGGGACCGCTGAGCGACGCCGGGCGGTTCGCAGCAATGAGCCGGCGTAGCTCCGTGACATAGATGCGACGATGGCCGCCAGGCGTGCGCTCGGCGTGAAGCACCCCGCTGTCGACCCATCGCTGAATCGTGGCCGGGGCCACGCCAAGCCGCCGCGCCGCCTCTCCTGCCGAGACCATCAGTTCGTTCATCTCTCACTCCTGCGCGGCCGAGCGCACGATATTGCCGGCGCGTTGGACACCAGTGGGATAATACGCCCCTGTTTGTAGGTTGCCGAACTCCAGCATTTTGGTACGCGCCCATTCAATCGCGTCAGGCTCCTTGGTGAGCTTCAACATGCGTATGGCGCAGGCGTCGGCGTCGAGTTCCATGTTCTTGAGCAGCGGCTGGAGATAGTAGAAAGGCTGCGGCCCCACGCCGCCAGAACGTTGCGAGGTGAGCCGTGTATGGCCGAGGGTGTGATGGCAGCACTCATGGGCCAGCAGGAAGTGGCTATAGGCCCGATCCGACTTCAGTGTCGACGCATCGATCACGATCACCGAACGGTCGTCCGCGGTATTCACCGATGACGCCTGTTCCGGGAAATCGGGCAGGACGTAGGTGACAATCGCGCAATAGGGATTGTCGATCGACGCTAGCTTGCGGCGGAACTCGAAGCCGACGCCTGTCTTGCGCGCTGGGCCAACCGACTGGCCCGCCCCAGCACCCAGGAAGTCCTCGGCCCAAGCCGCAGCAGGACCAGCAGCTACCCCCAATGCGACGAAAAGCAGGGCCAGTGCCTGCAGGCTTTGCCACGCAAAATCAGGGCGGTTCGTCATCAGCGAGCTATCTCCGGTGTTGCGATCAAGTATGTTTGAATGATATGAGCGATTTTTTAGCCTGTAAATCACTTATTTCAGCATCATGGTCGCGTCCATTAGCTATCCCCGCGCCGGCAAGGCAGGCCCGCGAGACTTGGTAGGCATGGCCCCGGAGCTTTCCCACAGGTGCCGGGGCTTCCATGTCCCGCATTGGCTTTGCGCCTCGCACGGGGTTGGTCCGTCAATGAGATAAAGAGGAGCAAGTACCAATGTTGAGAATTGCAAGCTTAGCGGTCGCCGTCGCGGAGCACACGATGAGCTCTTCTATTTCACGACTGCGATGATGGGCCCGTATCCGCCGTGGCCCGGGGCGTCGTCGCGCCCGAGCTCAGGCGCGTAGATGCCGGGCGCCGTGCCGCCATCTAGAAACAACGCATTGTCGGAAGCCAAGCGATCGCGAAAGAAGCGCGCGAAGTCGTAGAAGCTCACCCGCCCTTTAGAGATAACCAAGTGAACCTCGGTGGGGCTCGATATGCCGACCCCGTTGCGCTGCTTCCGGTCTCTTGATTTGACGATGAACGCCGGATGAATCGCGCCGTCGATCACAAGCATCGGACCTGACTGGGTGGCAAACTCGGCCTTGGGCTTTCGACTGAGAAACTCCTCCGTCGCCAAGATGCCCGCTTTGTCCTTGCCGAGATAGAACACCCCGTTTGGCTTTTTGTAGAAATTCGGGATCTGGCTCGGCCTCCCAGTGACGGTCGCCGTGTTGGCCCGGCTTAGCGTGCGGCCGTTTTCGATATGGAGCCCAACGGGGCTCAAATCGTCCTCATACATCCCGCCATTCATGGCGAACGCGAGCGACCTACCCTCGGCTTCGAGATCCCCGGCCAGCGTCCCAAATGTACGGTATGGGCGCCCATCATCGCCTTGCCAGACGATGCGGACGTCTTCCTTCGAGGGATCGAAGCTGCAGACGATATAGGAGGCGCCGCGATAGGCCTCGTCGTGGCAAGGCTCGGCGACGGCCGTAGCGGAGGCGAGCAGCAATACTATGAAGGAAAACGGGAGAAGCCGGAATGTCACCGTCCACTGCCCCTATTTCTTGATGGCGACAAAAATTTTGTAGTCCTCTGGCCGCGTTCCGACCTGAATCGGGAAGGAGATTTCACGCACCATGGAGAAATAGCCAGACGTCCCCCCTTGGGGAATCGTGGCTGAGATCGACATCCTGTCGGTGGCAAGCGTTTGCTTGTTCGCACCAGCCGCCCGGACTTTGACCGGCATCGTCACCCGTCCCGGCCGACCCTTGGGGCCGAGCAGCATACGGCCAGCAAAGCCATATTTGACGACCACCCGGCCTGGATAGAACCGGCATTCACGGGAGAGCTTGGTGAGCTCGCCGCGATGAATAACGAATTTAGTGTCACCGTCATGGCCCGACTCATAGATGGTGAGCAGGCGCTCATTGGGCCAAGCGACCACTTGGGGGCAATTCAGGCTCATGCCGTTGGCAGGAGCGCTCGCATAACTCGGAGCCGCGCCAGGAGACGCGTCAGGCAGCTTGTCATCGGCCAGCACGGACGGGATCGTATTCTCGCTGCCGCCGGAGCAGCCGACGACGAACGCCGCGCTCGAAAGCACCGCGCTAAGCCCGCAAGCCCTCAGCCATGGAAAAACGTCAATGCGCCTCAACTCAACCCGTCCTCGGCTTGACATGCCAGGCATCCCTGCCTGATATGCCTGGGCTCGACCCAAAAAATACTTGATATGTCGCGAGCTACCGGACCTTCGATTTGCGCCAAGCTATCCGTCCCCGGTAAGCCCGACAAGGCCAGACGTAATGAGCCCCTTGCGGCCCGGAAATGGTCGTTTTTGGAGCGCCGATGACCGGCATGGATAACGACAATGGGCGGCACTACGACCGTCCTCCTCTCACCGTCTATCTCGCCTCCCCGCGAGGGTTCTGTGCGGGCGTCGACCGGGCGATCCAAATCGTCGAATTGGCCCTCGAGAAATACGGCGCCCCGGTCTATGTCCGCCACGCCATCGTCCACAATCGTTACGTGGTGGACACCTTGAAGGCCAAGGGAGCCATCTTCGTCGAGGAATTGGACGAAATCCCGGAGACCGAGGCACCTATCGTATTTTCCGCCCACGGCGTCCCGAAAGAAGTTCCACAAGCCGCACAAAACCGGGAAATGTTCGTGCTCGACGCCACCTGCCCCCTCGTCTCCAAGGTGCATATCGAGGCTGAGCGGCTTTTTGACGGCGGCCGCGAGATCCTGCTGATCGGCCATGCGGGCCACCCTGAAGTGATCGGCACCACGGGCCAGCTCCCGCCGGGGGCCGTGCATCTGATCGAAACGGTCAACGACGCCCGGAAGTTCACGCCCAAAGATCCCGAGCGAATCGCCGTCCTGACCCAGACCACGCTGTCGGTGGACGATACCAAAGAGATCATGGGCGTGCTGCGGGCGCGCTTTCCCAAAATGGCCGTGCCGCGCAAGGACGATATTTGTTACGCCACCACGAACCGCCAAGACGCGGTCAAGCAAATCGCACCAAACTGCGATTGCATGATTGTGGTCGGCTCACCCAATAGCTCGAACTCGCTCCGCCTCGTTGAGGTCGCCGAGCGAACGGGCTGTCCTTATGCCGTTCTGGTAGAGCGCGCGAACGAGATTGACTGGGCCGCGTTTGTCGGCATTCGCCGGCTTGGCCTCACGGCGGGTGCGTCTGCTCCACAAATTTTGGTGGACAACATCATCGACGCCTTCAGGGAACGTTTCGACGTGGAAATCGAGATCGTCACCACAGCCGAAGAGAGCATCGCCTTTAAGCTCCCACGCGAGCTCAGAGACGTGCCGGCGCTCTAGATGGCTGTTTACACCGACGTCTCCGACGAAGAACTCGAAGCCTTCATTTCCAGCTACGACATTGGCACGCTGACATCGTTCAAAGGCATCGCCGAGGGCGTCGAGAACTCCAACTATCTCGTTCATACCGATCAACGACCTTACATTCTCACCCTCTATGAGAAGCGAGTTCGGCCCGAGGACCTGCCCTATTTCTTAGGCTTGATGGAACATCTTGCCGCGCGCGGCATCTCCTGCCCGCTTCCCGTTCGCGACCGGGAGGGGCGCGCGCTCAGGGAACTTGCTGGACGCCCCGCAGCACTCATCAGCTTCCTCGATGGGTTGTCGGTACGGCGGCCGGCTATCGAGCATTGCGCCGGGCTCGGCCAGGCGCTGGCGCGTTTTCACCTCGCCGGCCAGGACTTCCCCATGAGCCGGGAGAACGATCTGTCGCTCCCCGGATGGCGGGCGCTCTATAACGATGTCAGCGCATCTGCTGACACGGTGATCCCAGGCTTGAAGTGCGAGATTGCGCGCGAGCTTTCCCATCTTGAGAAACATTGGCTTGACGATCTTCCGCGCGGTGTGATCCACGCCGATATCTTTCCTGACAATGTGTTTTTTCTTGCCGACAAGTTCTCCGGCCTGATCGACTTCTACTTCGCTTGCAACGACATGCTCGCCTTCGATGTCGCCGTCTGCCTCAACGCCTGGTGCTTCGAGGCCGATGGCAGCTTCAACATCACCAAGGCCCGCGCCATGCTTCAGGCTTATGAGCAAGAGCGGAAGCTGACCGAGACCGAACTTGCGAGTCTGCCTTTGCTGGCGCGCGGGGCGGCGCTGCGCTTCCTGCTGACGCGCACCTACGACCTTCTCAATACCGACGCCAATGCCTTGGTGAAGACCAAGGACCCGAACGAATATCTACGGAAGCTGAGATTCCACCAGCGGGTCACGTCCTATCGCGACTATGGGCTCGGGAACCACTAAGCATGGCCGAGCTCCCCAAGGTCGTGATCCACACAGACGGCGCCTGCTCCGGCAATCCGGGGCCCGGTGGCTGGGGCGCGATCTTAGAGGCGGGCTCGCACCGCAAGGAAATCAAGGGCGGCGAGACCGAAACCACCAATAACCGTATGGAGATGACTGCGGCCATAGAGGCGCTAGAGGCGCTGAAGGGGCCGTCCGAGGTCGACCTTTTTACCGACTCCAGCTATCTGCGCGGCGGCATCACCAGCTGGATCAAGGGCTGGAAGAAGAATGGCTGGCGCACCGCCGCTCGCAAGCCGGTGAAGAATGTCGAGCTGTGGCAGCGGCTGGAGCAGGCCGAAGAGCGCCATACGGTGCGCTGGCACTGGGTCAAGGGCCATGTGGGTCACGACGAGAATGAACGCGCCGATGAACTCGCCCGCGAGGGCATGGAGCCCTTTCTCACCGTGCGCTGAGAATAGTGGTGCCTAGAGCGCTTCGAGGAGCGCTGCGGCCGAACTGACGTCGGCGACGCCAGGCGAATCCTCGGTATTCAGCTCTTTCACCACGCCGTCTTCGACCAGCATGGCGTAGCGCTTGGAGCGCGTGCCAAGCCCGATGGCACTGCCGTCGAAGCCCATGCCGATCTCGTTGGTGAACTCGCCATTGCCGTCCGACAGAAACAGCACAGTGTCCTCGGCTTCAGACACTTGTGACCAGGCACTGAGCACGAAGGGATCGTTAACGGCGACGCAAGCGATCGTGTCGACCCCTGCGGCCTTGAACTTCTCAGCGTTCTCCAGGAAGCCAGGCAAATGCGTCAGATGGCAGGTGGGCGTAAAGGCGCCCGGCACGGCGAACAGCACGACCTTCTTGCCGCTGAAGACCTGATCAGTCGTCAGGGTCTCGATCCCTTCCGGGCCCATGAGCCTGAACGTGGCCTCGGGCAGGCTGTCTCCTTTGGCGATGCTCATGCGGACTCTCCTCGATCTTCTTGTTTCGCGCGGCAGCATACCGACTTCGCCAAAGCCGGCCAAAGAAAATTACTCTGCTGTCCAACTCGTTTCGGTGGAGCCTTTTTCCGAGACGAGCGTGAAGGTCAGAGGCTTGCCTTTTACAGCCTCGACCTCCGACGGCGACAAGAACGTGACGGTGAAGCGCTGCTTTCCGTCCGTTAGCGGCCCAAGCGCCTTTGGCACCGGCACGATGACTTCCGGGCTCTCGACGAAGAGATCGGCACCCGTGGCGCCGGAGGGAAACAGCGCCTCGATCTCAAGGGCGGGCGCCGAACCGTCGAACTTGGCGGTGATCTGCACGATCCGCGGCAGCGTGTCCGTCTGCGCCGGCTCAGGGACTCGGGCAAGCGCGGTCTTGAGAAGCCGTGCATCGCCCTTACCGAGATTGGGCGGCAGAGCGACTCTAAGCGTCACCTCGTTAGGAATGCACAAATCCTTGCAAAGGCCGTAGTCGAAAGCGAGCGCAAGCTTGACCGGCTCTCCGCTTCGCTCCGGCGTGATCTTCACGGGAAACACAACATCACTTTTATAGCCGATGGCTGTACCACCAGCGTCGGCGAAGCGATGGGGCGCCGGGTACAGCACCTCGGCGCTTTTTAGATTTTTCGAACCCGACCAATCGAATCTGGGCGGCATGCCGGAGTCGCCGGGATTTCGCCAATAGGTCTTCCAACCGGGCTCCATGCGAAGCTGGACACCGGCGTAGATTGCCGAGCTGTCATCGCTGGTGAGCGTGCCGCTGACAAGCCTCACCTTGGAATTGATTTGGTCCATCCATGGCGACTGGCCCAAGGACGCCGCAAGCGCAACGCTTCCAAAGGCGGCACCGAGAACTGCACCGAAAACCAAACCGGTAGGCAGCGACGCGGCACGGCGCGCGAAAAGACTCGTCACAATCACAGACATCCAATTCCCGAAACAGTTGAGCATTTGATGACAAATCTAGTCGCGCCAGCGCTCCAGCGCGACATCAAGCGGGGCCCGCAAGCGTCACTCTTTTGTGAGCCCGAGCAACGAGATTGGGACGGATTGCCTTAATTCATTGTTGCCTCTTCCCTGCTGGCGGAACTGATGTAGCATCGAGTCATGGCAAGCCAATCCCATCCGGAGGATGAGGGCTATCTCGATGGCCAACTCCTGATCGCCATGCCGGCGATGGGCGACGAACGCTTCTCCCGCTCCGTCATCTATCTTTGCGCGCACTCCTCCGAGGGCGCCATGGGCATCGTCATCAATCAGCGGGCACCGAATATCAGCTTCACCGAGCTTCTCGATCAACTCAACATTGCGCCCGACGAAGACAGCATCTCGCTGCCCGAGAGCCTGGACTCCATGGCCGTGCATTTCGGCGGCCCGGTTGAGACGGGGCGCGGCTTCGTGCTGCATAGCGCCGACTATTTCAAGGCTGACAGCACGCTCCCCGTCGACGACAGCACGTGTCTTACGGCGACCATCGACATCTTGAGAGACATCGTCAAGGGCAGCGGCCCCGACAAGGCGCTGCTTGCGCTCGGCTATGCTGGATGGGGACCTGGTCAGCTAGAAGACGAAATTCAATCCAATGGCTGGCTAAACTGCCCCGCCGATCCTGGGTTGATTTTCGATCCCGAAATCGGCCGGAAATACAACAAGGCGCTCGGCAGTCTCGGTGTCGACCCTATCCGCCTCGTCAACGACTCAGGTCACGCCTGACGTCGCGGGGCCAGGCAGCCTCGGGATCGCCGGCTGGTTGGGCGCCTGCACCTCAAGACCGGTTGAGGGTTGCTGGGCCGGAGCATGGGCCCGCTCACGCTGCCTGCGCTTGCGATGGCTAGCTAGGGCAGCGAGCAAAGCTGCTACGTCCTTGGCCAGCATCGGCTCCCCATAATAGAATCCTTGGCCGAACTCGCAGCCGATGGAGCGCAAATTGCTCGCGTCAACCGCAGTCTCCACACCCTCGGCCACGACATCCTTGCCTAGCTCATGAGCCAGCGCGACCACCGAGCGGAGAACGTGTGGCGTTTGTCCGTCGAGACTGGTGTCGCGGACCAAAGCGCGGTCCACCTTGATTGTGTCAAATGGGAAGCGATGCAGATAATTCAGCGAGCTGTAGCCCGCGCCGAAATCGTCAAGCGCGAGACTCGCGCCGAATGTCTTAAGCCAAGTGAGAATTTCGACGGCACGTTCGGGATTCTCCATAACCAGCGACTCGTCGATCTCGAGCTTCAGCGTGCCTTTCGGCACTGCCTCGCGGACAAGCATCAACCGTATCTCCTGGACCATATCTTGGCGGAACAGCTGCCGGCTGGAGACATTGACGCTCACAAACAACGGATCGCTCTCGCGCGGTAGTACTTTGTGCCAGTTCGCCGCCGCCTCCAGGGCCTGACCCAACAAATAGTTTCCAAGATCGACGATTAGCCCGGACTCCTCGGCAACCGGAATGAAATCATCCGACGACAAGCGCCCTCGGGTCGGATGGTCCCAGCGCAGCAGCGCCTCGAAGCCAGCAAGCTGGTTGGACGCTAAGCGCGTAATCGGTTGGAAGAATACGGAAATCTGCCGCCGTTCCAGAGCCATCCGCAGCTCGCTTTCCAGCGGCACGCGGCTCACGTCCTCGCCCCGCATGGCGGGGTTGAAAATCTCGATCCGATCGGCGCCGCCGCGTTTGGCCCGGAGCATCGCCATCTCACCATCCCGCAACACGTCCTGCGCGGTCGACTGACCGCCATCATGGACGACGATGCCGATAGACGCCGTGAGGATAATCTCCTTCGCGTTGATCTTCATGGGCGTCCTCAGCGCCCGCTTGACCCGCTCGGCCAGCGTGGCGACGAGATGGGGGTCGCTGTCGGAAATTAGAAGAATGGCGAATTGGTCGCCGCCGAGACGGGCAAGCGTGTCTTGCGGATTGAGGTGACGCCCCAGACGGCGACCAAGCGTCAGCAGCATACTGTCGCCGATGACTAGGCCGAAATTGTCGTTGACCTTCTTGAAGCGGTCGATGTCGATGAAGATAATCGTGGGGCGGTGCGACTGCCCCTCGGCGGCGCGAGTGATGGCGCCCTGCAGACGATCCAAGAACAGCTCGCGATTCGGCAACCCTGTCAGGCTGTCGTGCACCGCGTCGTGGATCAACCGCTCGTGAGAGCGCTTATGGGTGGTCACGTCGCGCATCAGACCAACGCAACGAAGGAGCCGCACATTCTCATTCGGCTCGGCATGGGCGCGAAGGTCATACCAAAGATACGTGCCGTCATGGCGCCGAAGACGGAAATCGATCCGAAGCTCCCCGCCCTGCTTTTCCTGGAGCGACCAAAGCATGATCCGGAACCGCTCGCGGTCGGCATTGTGCATGTGCTGAAGAAACTCAGCGACCGTCAGATTGAGACTGCCAGGGTCGAGCCCAAGCTCCGCCTCGACGTCACTTCCCACGGTGACGAGATCGCGACCCGCATGCCACTGGAAGACGTTGGCGCCAGAGCCGTCAACGGCGAGCGACTTCATCTGCACGAGGCTCGGTGGGCCGAGGCTGACTGCGCCCCCGCCGCTGCGGAAGGCGAATTGCGTGACTGTGAAGCCCAGCAGCACAATGATGAGCACAAGCCCAGCGACAAGCCCAGAGACGACGATCTCGCCCGACAACTTGCCGAGGACGATCATCGACGCGCCGAACAGCCACACGACCAGCAACATCCAACTCGGGATCAGCGACATGGCTCGATCTTGGCCGCGCAACGCGAAATAGCAGATGAGGCCAGTGCCGATGCCGGCGATGAGCATCGTCGATGCGCGTGCGAGTCCCGCAGCGGTCTGCGGGTCAATGATAGCAACGATGATCAGAGCGAATTGGGCGGCGATCCAGCCCCAGAAGAGTGTCTTGATCCAGCCGTGCCAAAGGCCGATGCGCAGGAAGGTGTAGAGGAACAGCACAAGACTGGCCGCAAGCCCAGCCTCTGCAGCCGCACGATAGAGCGCCGTGCGGTCAGGCCCCACCGGGAACAGCTTGTTCCAGAAACCAAAGTCGACGCAGAAATAGACGAGCGCGGCCCAGGCGACGAGAGCGGTGGCTGGGAAGATGGCCCGATGATTGGCGGCGAAGATTGCCGTCAGGAAGATGGCTAGAAGCCCCGTAATACCGAGCAGCAGGCCGTTGAACAGCATGCGATCCTGCTGTTTCGCTTGGTACGAATGGGGATTCCATAGCGAGAGCTGTGGCACACTCGGCGAACTCAGTTCCGCAGCGAAGGTGACCACCTGACCGGGCTCAAGGTTCAACCGGAACATGTCGGCACGGTCGCTTTTCAAAGGCTCGGGGCGGAAGCCGAGCGAGGGCGTGATGCCTGCGATGCGTGGCGCATCAAGCTCGGGCCGAAACACGCCCGAATTGGAGAGCGTGTAACGCGGGGCCACCAGCCAACGCACAATGCGCTTATCGGTGGGATTCGACAGGGCAAAAACGAGCCAGCTCGGATTGGTGCCCTGTGTCGACGCCTGGACCGCCATGCGGCCCATATAGCCATCTGCGCCTGGCGCCGTTTCGATCTGAAGCCGGTCGCCCCGCCCCTCATAGAGTTCACCCTTGGCGGTAATGTCGATCTGCGGTTGATCGGGCTCCACCGGAATCGCCTCGATGGCGTGACTAAGCCCTGGCAGGAACGCGATGGACGCAAAAATCACGCAGGCAAGAGCGCGCAGCCAACCCTGGCATCCTTGCCATGGAACAGTTGCTTCACTCCTTACCTTGGCGTTCGTTTCCGCCATTCGTCCTCTTAGTTTCCCCAACGCGACAGCCTTAGCCGCGCGTGTCGGAGTCAAGCAGCGCATAGAGCAGATGATCCTGCCACCCGCCATTGATCCGCAAATAGCGGCGCGCGAGACCTTCGCGCTTAAAACCTGTCTTCTCCAAGAGCCGCATCGAGGCTGTGTTGGCCGGCAGGCACGCCGCCTCCAGCCGGTGCAAATCGAGTGAGTCAAACACAAACGGCACGACGGCACGCACAGCCGCCGTCATGTAACCTTGCTGCGCGTATTGGGCGCCAATCCAGTAACCGAGCGTACAGGACTGGGTCACGCCACGGCGCACATTGCAAAGCGTCACGCCGCCCACGAGCCCGCCGGTCGCCACAGAGTAGAGGAACAGCGCATAGCCTATGTCCTCGCGCAAATCGCGCTGGTAGTGCCGCACGCGCCGCCGGAAGGACGCGCGAGTGAGCTCATCCATCGCCCAACGCGGCTCCCACGGCACCAGGAACTCGCGACTGGAAGCCCTAAGCTCCGCCCAAGCGGGATAGTCCGACATCTGTGGCGTCCGCAGCATGACACGCTCGGACTCGATGATCGGCCCAAAGTCACTTGGGGAGGCAGTACGCAGCAACGCCATCGACTCGCACCCTCTTCAGGCAGCTTTGCTTGCCGGAACAGTGAATTTTTCAGCCACAGATTCGAACGCTGCGGCATTAAGAATGGGTCCCGCCGTGGCAAGGCTGAGAGGCGAGACAAGCAGTCGCTCCACCATCGCTTGCAGATCGGCGACCCGGACATTCTCGACTTCCGCAATGAGCTCCGCCGTCGGCAGCACTCGGTCATGGACCAGGATCTGCCGGGCGAGCTGCTCGGTGCGGGCGCCCGAACTTTCGAGCCCAGCAAGGAGCCCCATTTTAAGCTGCGCCTTCACGCGATCGATCTCGGCATCCCGGAAGCCACCCTCGGCGGCACGCTCCAGTTCGTCACGGATCACGGAAAATAAATTGTCCGCCCGGTCCGGAGCGCCAGCCGCGTGGATCGCGAACATGCCGCTATCGGCCAGCCCGGTCGAAAAAGCATAGACGGAGTAACAGAGGCCACGCCGCTCGCGCACCTCTTGAAAGAGCCGTGAAGACATGCCGCCACCGAGCGCGCCAGCAAGGATCTGCGCCGTGAAGTAATCGGGATCACGGTAAGGCGGCGCCTCGAAGGCGAGTAGGAGATGGGTCTGCTCGAAGGGTTTGTTCGAGCGCTTAATGCCGCCTGTATAGATGGCGCCTTGCGGTCGCGGCGTCGCCTCGCGTGACAGTTCAGCTAGGCGCTGCTCAGCCTCGGCGACAAAGACCGCGTGATCGACGGCGCCGGCCGCGGCCAGCACCATATTCGGAGCGTGATAATGGGCACCGAGATAGGCGCCGAGATGGTTGCGTTCGAAGCCGCTCACGCTTTGCGCCGTGCCCAGGATCGGACGGCCCACGGGCTGATCCTGAAAGGCCGCTTCGGAGATGAGGTCGTAGACGATGTCTTCGGGCGAATCCATGGTGGCGGCGATCTCTTGCAAGATCACGTCGCGCTCCCGCGCCAGCTCGGCACCGTCGAATGTTGGTGAGAGAATGATGTCGCTCAGGATATCGAGCGCCAGCGGCATGTCGTTGCGCATCACCCGCGCATAATAGGCGGTCGAGTCCACAGAGGTTGCGGCGTTGAGATCGCCCCCGACCGCCTCGATTTCCTCGGCGATGTCGCGAGCACTGCGCCGCGCGGTGCCCTTGAAGGCCATATGTTCAAGAAAATGGGCAACGCCGTGTTCGGCATTACTTTCGCTGCGGCTCCCCGCCCCGATCCAGATACCGAGTGACACAGTCTCAACCTCGGGCATGGCATGACTGACGACGTTCAAGCCATTGGCAAGCTCTGACCGCTCAACACTCACGCGCCAGCTCCCGCAGACGCAGCGCGGCCATTGCTGACAATGAAGTCAGCCACAGCGGCTTGATCGTTAGGTAGAACGGCGCAGCGCTCATGTTGGCCGAGCCGAAGGCGCAAGCGCTCGGGCTGTTCGGGCACGCGCCCCGTCGCCCGTTCGACGACGCCCGCGAACTTGGCAGGATGTGCAGTCGACAGCACGACCATCGGTGTCGCACCGAGGCTCGCCTCCTGATGCGACGCCGCGATGCCAACCGCCGTGTGCGGGTCGATCAGCACACCCGTCTCCTCGAAAACCCCCCGAATGGTCATCTCCGTCTCGTTCTCGCCAACCGAATAGGCGCCAAATAGATCGCTCAACTGACCGAGCTCCCCCTGGGTCAAACCGAACGCACCCGTCGTGCGGAGCTCCTCCATCAGCGCCCTGACACGGGCTGCATCGCGACCGGCAAGCTCGAACAAAAGGCGCTCGAAATTGCTCGCCAACTGGATATCCATGCTCGGACTTGAAGTGGCGATAACGCCTTGCGGCTCATAGCTTCCCGACGAAAGAGCGCGAGGCAAACTGTCGTTGAGGTTCGTGGCGATAACGAGGCGTGAGACCGGAAGACCCATGGCGCGGGCGGCGTAACCTGCGAAAATATCACCAAAATTTCCGGTCGGCACGGCGAAGGCCACCGGCCGGTATGGGGCGCCGAGGCTCACGGCGGCGGTGAAATAATATGCGATCTGGGCGAGGATCCGCGCGAAGTTGATCGAATTGACGCCGGTGAGCGACAGGCGCTCTCTTAAAGCGCGATCGGCGAACAGCCCCTTCACAATCGCCTGGCAATCGTCGAATGTTCCCTCCACGGCGATGTTGTGGACATTGGCCTCGGTGGCCGTGGTCATCTGCCGCCGCTGGACGTCGGTGATGCGGCCTTTGGGGTGAAGGATGAAGACGTCGATGGAGTCGAGCCCGCGAAAGGCCTCGATGGCGGCAGCCCCCGTATCCCCTGACGTAGCGCCCACCACGGTGGCCCGGGCCCCTTTGCGCAGAAGCACCCGGCTCATGAACCGCGACACCACCTGCATGGCGAGGTCCTTAAAGGCAAGCGTCGGCCCGTGGAACAACTCCAAAACGAAGGCATTCGGGCCAACCTGGCGCAAAGGCGCAATGGCCGGGTGGTGGAAGCCGTCATAGGCCTCTTCCAGCACCGCTTCGAGGTCATCAAGGCATGGATCGCCTGCGAGATATGGGCTCATGATGCGGTAGGCCGCATCGGCATAATCGAGCCCCGCGAGGGCTGCGATCTCGCTCGCCTCTAGCTGCGGCCAAGCTTCGGGCATCAACAGCCCGCCGTCCGAGGCGAGAGCAGCCAGAAGCGCACCCTCAAAGGCGAGCGCCGGCGCCTCACCGCGCGTTGAAATGAACTTCAAAACCTGGCCTTTCGCCGAGAATCTGCGCTTTGCGGCTGACCCTAACGGTCGACGAGGGCCCTCGCAACAAGGCCACACCGGCCTCGTTAAGACTGTGGCCGACGGTAGGCGCCCCAAATGTAGACCCCGTAGATCACCGCCAGGCAAAGGGCGAGACCGAACCAGATCAGTGCGTATTGCAGGTGCTTATTGGCGAGCTCGAGCCGGGTTTGACCGCCCTGCGGCCAGCCACCTGGCACTTCGCTCGCCTTGGCCTCCACGAAGAAGGGCGACACCTGGACCGTGCCGCCGGGGAACATCGACACCGCCATGGCCGACAGGTCCCGGCTGAACCACTGATTGGTGTCAGGATCGTTGTCGGGAATGAAGATGCCAGCTTCCTCGGGCATGCGCACGAACCCGGTAACGGTCACGACCTCCTCTGTCTGGCCCAGCGCGCGGGTGGACGGATCGCGCAAACTATCGGGCACGAAGCCGCGATCGATCAGCACCACATTGCCATCGACCATTTCAAGTGGCGTGATGACATGCCAGCCCGGTTGGCCATCGAGCGAAAACGCATAGAGATATCGCTCCCTCGCATGGTGGAAGCGGCCCATGATCCGCACTGGGTAATAGTTCGAATTGCGGCCCTCACGAGCGTATTCAGTCACCCGCTCTAGGCTCAGGGGCACGCGCGTTGTCCGCGCCTCGACGCGGGCAATCACACCTTCTTTCCACTGAAGGCGTTGGAGTTGCCAAACGCCAAGGCCGATCAGAACCGCCAAGCCTACGAGCGTGGCAACGGTGAGCCTTATGAGTTCGTGTTTCCGCATCGAAAAGCCTCTAATCCGACGCGAGCTTACCTTCTTCGGCCTTATGTCGATATTGGAGCGCGATAAGCGTTCCTTTGAAGGTCCGAAGGAGGAGCAGCGGCAGCGCAATGATGAGCGGCACCCACAGCAGAGCGTGGAGCCAATAAGGCGGCATATAGTGAACTTCCACCAGGAGCGCCGCACCAACAATGATGAAGCCAGTGATCAGAATGACGAAGACCGCGGGCCCATCGCCGGAATCGGCAAATTCGTAGTCGATTCCGCAAACGTCACAGCGCGGCGCCAGCGTGAGATAGCCCGCGAACAGTCTGCCCTTATGACAAAAGGGACAACGCCCTAGCGCTCCAGCTAAAGCCGTGGAGCCCACACTGTGTGATGCCAGTTCAGAATTTTCATCGCTCATGAAAACGTCCAAGTCCAAATGAAAAGGGGCGGCCGCTTGACCGCCCCCATCACAAATACGGCGTTGCCCGGCGCTAGTGCGCGGGGAAGTTGGTACCCGCGCCCCACACATAGATGCAGGTGAACAGGACCAGCCACACCACGTCAACGAAATGCCAATACCAGGCAGCGGCTTCGAAGCCGAAATGCTGCTTCGGAGAGAAGTGACCCTGAAGCGCCCTGAACAGGCAGACCAGCAAGAAGATCGTGCCAACGATCACATGGAAGCCATGGAAGCCGGTGGCCATATAGAAGGTCGAACCGTAGATGTGGTTTGAGAAGCCGAACCCAGCGTGCATGTACTCGAAGATCTGCAGGCTAGTGAACAACGCGCCGAGTACGACGGTGCAGGCCAGACCCCAAGCAAGCCCCTTACGGTCATTGTGCAGCATCGCATGATGCGCCCAGGTCGCCGTGGTGCCCGAGGTGAGCAGAATCAGCGTGTTGACGAAGGGCAGGCTCCACGGATTGAACGTGTGCCCAAAATAGCCGAGACCCGCGACGCCAGTCTCATCGCTCGGGATGGGCGGCCACACGCCACCCGTCACCTCGGTGCGGGCATAGGTGGTGATGTCATTCGGGAACAGGGCCACATCGAAATAGGCCCAGAACCATGCGACGAAGAACATCACTTCCGAAGCGATGAACAGGATCATGCCGTAGCGCAGATGAAGCTGCACAACCGGCGTCTCGTCGCCCGCATGCGCCTCTAAGATGACATCGCGCCACCAGCCGAACATGGTGAGGACGACGAGGGCCAGACCCGGAAGCACGTACCAGAGCTCCGGATTCCCTGTCTTCCTCGACATGAGGTACATGAGAAGGCCAATGGCGAGCGTTATGGCCCCGACGGCGCCAATAATCGGCCACGGGCTCGGATTGACGAGATGATAGTCGTGTTGCGGTTTAGCGTGGGCTTGGGCCATCTTTGGTTCCCCTTCCTCCCCAGTCTGTGTCACCGGCGCGTCTCCAGCGCCGATAGGCTTACGATCCCGAGTTCAGTTCTCGTCCCGCCGCCACGACGTCCGACTGGTCGTCGTTGCGATAGAATGTATAGGACAAGGTGATCTCGGAAATGTTCTTGGCACTCTCGTCGTCGACGATCTTTGGATCGACGAAGAAAGTCACCGGCATCTCGATGCTCTCGCCAGCGGCAAGCCGCTGCTTAGTGAAGCAAAAGCATTCAATCTTCGTGAAGTAACGTCCGGCGATGCCCGGCGCGACATTGAAGCCCGCCGATCCCGTCACCGGTTCATCGGTATTGTTGGTCGCCCGGAAGAAGGCGAGGTTGCTCTCGCCAATCTTGACGTCCATCACACGCTGCACGGGCTCGAACGTCCACGGCAATTTGCGGTCGACATTGGCATCAAAGCGAACGGTTATCGTACGGTCGAGCACGGTGCCTGGTGCTGCCTCCGCTTGCTGCGGCACGCCGCCATAGCCCGTGGTCTGGCAAAATATGCGGTAGAGCGGCACGGCAGCGAACGAGAGCCCAACCATGCCGGCAACGAGGCCGGCCAGCGACAGGGCAACGAGCCCCTTGCGGTCCCGCTTCCCCTTATGGCTGTTGTCGCTGCTCATCCGACATCCCACCGTTCAGTAGGACCTGACGGCAACGTCGCCGCCCAGCCTGACAATGGTGACGACGAAAAACAACGCAATGAGCCCCACAAGAACCCAGGCGATGGCCAGGGATCGCTTGCGTTGACGGCGTTTGCGTTCGATTTCCGCATCTTCCATCAAAACGTCCAGTTCAGCGGCAGACTGCCGCCGTCAATACCAAAGCCCTGCTCGACGAGAAGCACGGTGAAGAGCAGGAAGAGATATAGCACCGAATAGGCGAAAAGATTCTTGGCCGCCCGGTCGGCAGCCTCCCCTTCCCGCGTGCGGTAGCAGTCGATGGCGAAGACCACGAAGAACGCGCCGAGGATCGACGCCGTCACCGTGTAGAGCATACCGCCAAAGCCCATGACGGAAGGCGCCATGGCAAAAGGAGCAAGGATGAGGCTGTAGATCAGAATCTGCCGCCTGGTCTCGTCGGGACCACGCACCACCGGCAGCATGGGCACGCCAACGCGCTCGTAGTCGCGGGTTCGTGTCAACGCCAGCGCCCAGAAATGCGGCGGCGTCCAAATGAAGATGATGAGAAACAGAATGATGGGCTCAAGGGTCACCGAGCCGGTGGCTGCCGCCCAGCCGATAACCGGCGGCGCAGCGCCCGCGGCGCCGCCAATGACGATGTTCAGCGGTGTCGTCCGCTTCAGCCACATTGTATAGACGAACAGATAAAAGCCGATGGTCGCCGCCAACAGCCCGGCCGCCAACCAGTTCGCCATCAAGCCGAGACAAAGCACCGAGCCTACGGCGAACACGACGCCAAAGGTAAGCGCTTCCTGGGGCGTGACCGCGCCTTTCGGCAACGGACGGGCGGCCGTGCGCGCCATCTGCGCATCGATGTCGGCGTCGTACCACATGTTCAGCGCGCCCGAGGCGCCTGCCCCGACCGCAATGCAAAGCAGCGCGGCGATCGCCAAGACCGGATGCATGGTGCCAGGCGCCGCGACAAGACCGACCAACGCCGTAAACACCACCAAGAACATGACCCGGGGCTTTAGTAGCGCGACATAGTCGGCAACGTCACCGCCGATGGCGGTATCGAACTTGCCTGCGTTCACTCGAACCGTGGCGTCTGACATCAACCTACTCGCTCAAGCGCCATGCGGCCGTGGATAACCGGCGCGCGATGATTACGTCTCTCGCGCCGCTCATCATCATTTGATCCGCGGAAGCGTCTCATAGGTGTGGAAGGGAGGCGGCGAAGGCAGCGTCCATTCCAGGGTCGTGGCGCCAACGCCCCACGGGTTGTCGCCCACCTTCTGCTTGCGTGCGAACATGTAGGCGACCGAGAACAGGAAGACCAACAGGCCCGCGAACCCGATATAGGAACCCACCGTCGAAACAAAGTTCCACCCGGCATAAGCATCGGGATAGTCAGCGTAGCGGCGAGGCATGCCGGCGAGGCCGAGGAAATGCTGCGGGAAAAAGGTCAGGTTGGCACCGACGAACATCAGCCAGAAGTGAAGCTTGCCGAGTGCCTCAGAGTACATGTACCCGGTCATCTTCGGGACCCAGTAATACCAGCCGGCGAAGATCGAGAACACAGCGCCGATGGACATCGTGTAGTGGAAATGGGCGACCACGTAATAGGTATCGTGCATCGAGCGGTCGACGCCGGCGTTAGCCAACACCACACCCGTGACACCGCCGACGGTGAACAGGAAGATGAAACCAAGCGCCCAGAGCATCGGCGTCTTAAACGACAACGATCCGCCCCACATCGTGGCAATCCAAGAGAAGATTTTAATGCCCGTGGGCACGGCAATAACCATCGTGGCGAACACGAAATAGGCTTGCGTGTTCACTTCTAGGCCAGCCGCGTACATGTGATGTGCCCAAACCACGAAGCCGATCACGCCAATGGCGACCATGGCATAGGCCATGCCGAGATAACCGAACACGGGCTTCTTTGAGAAGGTCGACACGATCTGGCTAACGATGCCGAAGCCCGGGATGATGAGGATGTACACCTCGGGATGGCCAAAGAACCAGAACAGATGCTGCCACAGCAGCGGGTCGCCGCCATGGGCCGAGTCGAAGAATGCAGTACCGAAATTGCGATCGGTGAGGAGCATGGTGATGGCGCCAGCCAGAACCGGCAGCGACAGCAGAAGCAAGAAGGCCGTCACCAGCACGGCCCACACGAAGAGCGGCATCTTGTGCAGCGTCATACCCGGTGCGCGCATATTGAGGATCGTGGTGATGAAGTTGATCGCGCCCAGGATCGAGGATGCGCCGGCGAGATGGAGCGCCAGAATGGCGAAGTCCATGGCGATGCCAGGCGTGCCTGAGGTGCTGAGGGGTGCATAAATGGTCCAGCCGCCGCCAACGCCGTTCGTGCCAGGGGCACCAGGCATGAACAGTGACAAGACGAGCAGCGTCATGGCCATGGCCAGCAGCCAGAACGAGATGTTGTTCATCCGCGGGAAGGCCATGTCCGGTGCGCCGATCATCAGCGGCACCATCCAGTTGCCGAAGCCACCCATGGTGGAGGGCATAACCATAAAGAACACCATGATCAGGCCGTGGGCGGTGACGAGGACGTTGAAGACTTCAGGGTTGGTGAAGACCTGCATGCCGGGCTCCATGAGCTCCGTACGCATGCCCATCGACAGGAGACCGCCGACGATGCCGCCGGTGATCGCCAGGATGAAATACATCGTCCCGATGTCTTTGTGATTGGTGGAGAACAGCCAACGACGCACACCGGTCGGACGGTCGTCGTGATGGGCTTCTGCTTGGGCGTTTGCCATGACTGTCTTCCCTTATCGTCTTTGTCGTTTGGCTCTGGTCGTGTCCGACCAACTGATCATCAATTGCGTCCAGCCCTAGTCTTGGGCGGAGGCCACCTTGCCCTCAGTGTCGATCGCAGCCGACTTATGCTCGGCGATCCAAGCATCGTACTCGTCTTGCGAGACGACCCGGACGGCGATCGGCATGAAAGCGTGATTGCGGCCACAAAGCTCGGAGCACTGGCCGTAATACATGCCTTCACGCTCGGCGCGGAACCAAGTCTTCTGGTAGCGGCCCGGTACGGCATCTAGTTTCACGCCAAAAGACGGCACGGCCCAGTCGTGAATGACGTCATTGGACTTAAGTCCGACGATGACGTTCGCGTTCACGGGCACCACCACCTCGTTGTCGACGGTGAGGAGGCGCGGCTGACCTTCTTTCAGTTTGGCCTCGGGCACCATGATTGAGTCGAAGCGGATACCCTCGTCGGGATACTCGTAGCTCCAGTACCACTGGGCACCGGTCGCGGTGATGGTGACATCGGCCTTGGGAAAGTCGTACTGGGCGAAGAGCAACCGGAAGGACGGGATGGCGATGACGACCAGAATAAAAATCGGAATGACCGTCCAGGCAACTTCCAGCAAGGTGTTGTGCGAGGTGCGGGACGGGTTGGGATTACGCTTCTCGTTGAAGCGCACCACCACGTAGATCATCAGCGCCAAGACGAACAGGGCGACCAAGGTGATGATGATGTTTAGGAAATCATGGAAGTCGGTGATCTGCGTCATGATCGGCGTCGCCGAGTCCTGGAAACCCAACTGCCAGGGCGTTGGTTGGCCATCCCCGGCCATGGCAGCGCCACTCAAGGCGAAGCCTACAAGCGCAGCAAAAACCGTCAGCATCCGATGGAAGATCGCCATCCCCGTCACTCCTAAAGCCTGCTCCCGCCTCCCCCCTCAGTATTGAAGAGTCGGGCTATTATATTGGGCACGGGCAACTCGCCCACGCCGCTCTGTTATAACAGGGCCAGCGCGATGATTTAGACGCGAATTAGAAGGCGTCGCCCCCGCTACTCATAGTTCTTTCTTCCGGTCCCTCGCCGTTGCGCGAGACTGGAGGTTCTTTTGTGTTTTTAAAAACATAAAGGATATTGATTGGCAATACTCATGATTCTGAGCGCTGCTGCGGCAAAAGCACACTTGACGCTGCCTTTTCAGACAATTGGCAGGCCATCTCCCAGGCATCGCTGACATTTCTCAGGAACGCGCCGCCGAAATTTGGCCCCAATGCTCGGCGATGGGCGGTTCCCCATGCTGCAGATCGTCCCATCACGCCACCTCGCTTGGCGCTCCAGCGCGTCGCGACTCACTTCGCGCTTGCAAAGCCGCAGGCGGCGGTCTTTCTGATGTCCATGGCTTTGGAGTTTTTGATTCACGGTTGCACGGCGCGGCGACGAGCGATCGCCTCACTCGGTTTGGCGTTGGCGATCGTCGTCGGGTTGGCTGGTCATGCGCAATCGCAGACGCCGGCGACCGACGCCGCACCTGGCGCCACGGGCCCAGGCAGCGTCGTGCGCGAGACCCACGGCGCCTGGCAGGTCAGCTGCCGCACGCCGCCCGGCGCCAAGGAAGAGAAATGCGCTCTGGTTCAGAGCGTTACCGCCGAGGACCGGCCCAATGTCGGCCTCACGGTCGTGTTCTATAAGGCGATTGGCGAGAACAAGAAGCTGCTACGCGTGGTGGTGCCGCTCGGTGTGCTACTGCCCACCGGGCTTGGCCTTAAGATCGACAATGAGGACGTGGGCAACGCCCCGTTCCTCAAATGTGGCAAGCGCGGCTGTGTAGCCGAGGTGGTGCTGCAGACCGAGGTCATCGGCAAGCTCAAGAAAGGTGAGAACGCTATGTTCATCATCTTCGACACCCCGGAAGCCGGTATCGGCATCCCAGTCAGCCTGGAAGGCTTCACGGATGCCTTCGCCAGCCTGAAATAGCGGCAATCTCCTTCTGCGCATAAAAAATCGGCGGCAGAAAAGGAGAAATCTGCCGCCGATACATCCGCCTTGGGGGACGGACTAACATCCCAATCCGTGCAGGGTCGGAAGGGACGATGACTTGGGGATTATATGGTCCTCGAGGTCTGGTTTTCAAGCTGAGCGAAGCAGCCGAACGGCGCGATCCGGATCAACTCCTTGTCATGCGCCAGACGTGGTAGACTTTGAGCAGAGCTTGAGGGCCCCGGTTGTCGAGGGCGTCCCCGTCGGCGACCACAAGCCCTCCCGCAGTCACATCGCACCGACTTGGTTCATACCTCAGCACGGTGATGTCAGATGACAATTATCAAACATGTGCTCGCAAAGAAGGGTCACGACGTTCACGCCATTCCTCCCGACGCCTCGGTGTTCGACGCCCTCAAGATGATGGCGGAGAACAACATCGGTTCGCTCCTAGTGCTCGACGGCGACAAGCTCGTCGGCCTCATCACCGAACGGAACTATGCGCGGGAGATCATTCTAAAGGGCCGGACGTCGCCCGAGACCCTGGTTCGAGACATCATGACGACCAAGGTCTCATGCGTGCGCCCCGATCAGTCGGTTGATGAGTGCATGGCCTTGATGACGGCGCGAACCGTGCGCCATCTTCCGGTAATCGAGGACGGACAGTTGATCGGTGTCGTCTCAATCGGCGACATGGTGAACAGCATCATCCACGATCAGCAATTCCTGATCGAAGAGCTTGAGCATTTCATCCATGGCCGGTGAAATGGTCATGCCTGCATCGATCGATGCAGGCGGCGTAGCGCGCCATCAACAAACACTGATGGGGGGGATGGACGATGGCTTGGTACGATTGGGTCCTGTGGCTCGGCATCCTCTACATGTTTCTCGGGACCGACTTCACGCTGAATTGGCTTGGCCGCATGGCCTTCGGTCGCCGTCTCGATCGCAACTCGCGCAATTTCGTCGAGCGTATCTATTACCGCGTCTGGGCCGCAGACGACCCAAACGCCCGCGCCGATCATGTGGATGGCCCGGTGGGCATCATAGCGCCCTGGGTCACCGCGCTTTGCATCACGAATGCGCTGGTGACGTGCCTGATCGAAATCCTGCTGCTCTACGGCATGCTGCAAGAAACCATGCCGCCTTATGTGGTGCCGGCCGCATTCGCCTTCCTGCTCCGAGCGGAGATCGAGATCATCTATGGTGCACAGCTGATCTGGGGCCCGGCACGGCTGCGCGGCGGCGCCCTGGCCAACTATCTGGCGATCGGCCTTGTGCCCCAAGTCCTGATCCCGTGCCTGGTGGCGCTTCGTTTTTCCGGTATGGGCGTCACACCTTTATCGCTGCTCATCTTCGTCGGGTTACCCGTCGTGATCCTTGCTTGGCTGGCGATCGTCTATAGCAACAACCCGGTGCCAGCTCTGGAAGACGAACCGCGCCGTCCTTAATTTTGACTCCGTCCGAGTTACATTGGCCCGGGACTGGCGACCGGAGGGACGGCAAATGAACTCGCGGCACATGAGCTTGCGGTACGCTGGCGCTATATTCGCTGCGTTGCTGCTCTTGAGCGTAACGCCCGGGCCGAGCGCCGGCGAAACGGCGCAACCGAAACCAGGCCGGGTCGTTGCGACCTATGATGCCGCTCTTGCAGGCATCAGCCTCGGCGACTTCAAAGTAACCACGACCATCGAGGGGAGCGCCTACAAGCTGGTGGCCAAGGGCCGCTTCTCGATGCTCGCGGGCCTGGTCTACAGCGCGACCGGTAAGACGACGAGCAGCGGCACGCTCACGCCAGCAGCACCGCAACCGACGACATTCACGCTCGACTACGACGGCGGCAAGAAGCGTGAGCAGCGTTACATCCGGTTTAATAACGGCACCGTCAGCGAAGTCAGCATCGTTCCGCGCAAGAAAAAGAAGAACTCAACGCGCATTCCCGTCGGCGCGGAACAGCTTGAAGACGTGCTCGACCCGCTCACCGCCGCCTTCCTCGCCGTGCGCCCCAACACGCCAGCCGGAGACCTCGAAATCTGCCGCCAGACCATCCCGGTATTCGACGGCAAGCAGCGTTTCGATGTGGTGCTGACGCCGAAGCGGTCGGAAAGCCTTGGCAGCGGAGCCCCTAAATCTCTGTCTGGTCCTGCCGCCGTGTGCCGCGTGCGGTACGTGCCCGTCGCCGGTCACCGGACGGATCACTCCGGCGTGCAGTTCATGAGGACGACCAAGGGAATCGAAGTTTGGCTCGTGTCCGTCCCGCGAGCGGGCCTCTACGTCCCCTACAAGATCCTCGTGCCGACCGGCTGGGGCGACGGCTCAATCACGCTCACGCGTCTGAAAATAAAGCCCAACAGGCCGTAAGGCGCCGGCTAAAGCGCCTGAGTTTCAAACAGGCGATCAATGTTCCCGGCCCACGGGCCGTCATAAGCAGCAAGCAGACGATCGGCTTCGGTGCGCCCTTCCTCGACAGTCTCGATCAGGGGCTTCAGCGCCTTGGTCTCATCGTCACCACTCTCATCAAGTTGCGCGCGGCGCCTCAGTCCGCCTTCGGCGAGTTCGACCACGTCACGGGCAACGTCGCGGAACGTCCGGCCGCGGAATGGTGTTGCCAGTCCGAGGCGCGGAACCTCGTCGCGCAAAGTCTGCCGCTCCTCCTCCGTCCAGCCATCGACGAGAGAAGCCGCGCCGTCGAGCGCGGCGCGGTCGTAGAGCAGCCCGGCCCACAGCGCCGGCAAGGCCATCAGTTGGGAGAACGGCCCAGCGTCGGCGCCACGCATTTCGATAAACTGCTTGAGGCGGACGTCGGGGAACAGCGTGGTCAGATGGTCGACCCAATCGTCGAGCGTCGGCTTGGCGCCCGGCAGCGCTTCGAGCTTGCCGTTCAGAAAGTCCCGGAACGAAGAGCCGCTCACGTCGATATAGCGACCGTCGCGATAGACGAAGTACATCGGCACATCGAGCGCGTAGTCCACATAGCGCTCAAAGCCCATGCCGTCTTCGAAAGCGAAGGGCAGCATGCCGGAGCGGTCGGGATCGGTGTCTCGCCATATCTCGGCACGATAGGACTGGAAGCCGTTCGGCTTGCCGTCAGTGAACGGCGAGTTGGCGAACAGCGCCGTCGCCACCGGCTGCAACGCTAGCCCAACGCGAAGCTTCTGCACCATGTCCGCCTCGTTGCCGAAGTCCATGTTCACCTGGACCGTCGCCGTGCGGAACATCATGTCGAGGCCGTGCATCCCGCGCTTTGGCATGTAGCGCATCATGATGCGATAGCGTTCCTTAGGCACCAGCGGCAATTCTTGCAGCGTGTATTTCGGCGTGAATCCGAGCCCCAAAAATCCAATGCCGAGTTCACGCCCCACCTCGCCTACCTGCGTGAAATGCTGGCGAAGCTCTGCTTCCGTCTCGTGAATAGTCTGCAACGGCGCGCCGGAAAGCTCTAGCTGGCCGCCCGGCTCGAGGCTGATCGAACCGCCCTTCGGGCAGTCCGTGCAGGACAGCGCGATGATGTCGCCATTCTCTAACATGGGCTCCCAACCGAAGCGCTCATGATAATTCTTGAGCAGCGCAGCGATGCCGTGGTCGCCTCGATAAGGGACCGGCGAATGATCTTTGATGTTGAAGCCGAACTTCTCGTGCTCGGTGCCAATCGACCAGTCGGCTTCTGGCTTCGAGCCCGCCTCGAGATAAGCGACGAGTTCGTCCCGCGATTCGACGGTTGGGCTCTCCGGCCCACTCACCCGTGTCGACATCGAGATAACTCCGCTTTGATCTAAGGGGACGTGGCCCGGGGCAGCGAGGCTAAGACCCCGATGGTAAAGGCAGGCTTTATATCGCGCGCGAACGGCAGACCGGCAAGGGCCACTAGGTCGCAATCACACAATGCTGAACGGGCCTGACCGACGCTATTGGCCCGAAAGTCCTCAGACCATCATCCGGTGGTAGAGATCAAACATGATCCACAACGTGCCGCCGACCATGATGAAAATCAAGACGGATGCGAAAGCGAGCGCGATCAGATTTTCCCGCGGTGTCCGAAGACCGATATGCAGGAAGAAGCGCAAATGCACCACGATCTGAATGAGAGCGGCGGCGATGATGATCCCGAGTGTCACTCCCTTGGTCAACGCCCCGGTGGCCACGAGCGCGAAGGGAATCGCTGTCAGCGTGACCGCAAGCGCGAGCCCGATCAGGTACGGCTTGATGGTTCTCTCGACCGAATATCCAGAGGAATCCATCACAATAATCCTGGCAGATAGACGACTGAAAAGATAACGACCCAAATGATGTCGAGGAAATGCCAGAAGAGGCCGAGCCGCATCAGCCGAGAAGCGACCGGCGCGGTCAGTCCCTTGAAGAGGACTTGGCCGATCATCACCGCGATCCACAGAAGGCCGATACTCACATGCAGACCGTGAGTGCCGACCAGTGTGAAGAAAGCAGAGAGGAAGCCGCTGCGCTCGGGCGGGGCACCCTCCTGAATCATGCCGTAAAATTCGCCAGCCTCGAGAAAGATAAAGCCGGACCCAAGCGCGAAGGTGACGAGCAGCCAAATCAACGTTCTGGACTTCTCGCCGGCGCTCAGCGCCACGGCGGCAACGCCAAACGCCGTGCTGCTCAACAGCAGCAACGCCGTCTCTCCGGCGGCACGCTCTAGGCTGAACAGCTCCTTGCCCGCAGGCCCGCCAGCCGTATTGCCGACCATCACCATATAGGTGGCAAACAGAAGCGCGAAGATGGCGGCGTCGCTCATAAGATAGAGCCAGAAGCCGAACTCCTTCTCCTCGTACTGCTCCGCGGTGGGTGGCGGGCTAATGGTGGAAGCGCTGGCGGTCATGCGGAGCCCTCCGGCACCGGCTCACCGGCGAAGCCTGGGTCATTTTCCATCTCGTTGCGCGGTGCCTTGGCGATCTTCGCGAACCACGCGTCCTCGATGGTCTTCACCTCGCTCGCCGGCATCACAAAGTTGGTGTGGTCGTCGCAAGCGCGAATGATGATGAGAACGCCGATCAGGGCCAAGCTCAGGAGAGCGAGCCACCATATCCACCAAATCATGGCGAAGCCGAACACGCCGCCGAGCACGCCGATCATGAGGCCGAGACCGCTATTCTTCGGCAGCGTGATGTCTTCATAGTGAGCGGGCTGCTTGTAGGCGATGCCTTCCGCCTTCATTTGCCAGAAGGCATCGAGGCCCTTCACGTCGGGGATCACGGCGAAATTATAAGGAGCCGCCGGTGACGATGTGGCCCATTCAAGGCTGC
>JAGPVD010000003.1 GCA_018067145.1 Methyloceanibacter sp. | reverse complement strand
CGAGGGCGATGGCGACGAAGACCGCCTGCCGCAGCGACCGTTCGACCGTTTCCTTGATGCGCTCCCCGATCTGGAGAGATGAGATGAGCGAAAGTACGAGACGAAACATGGATGGCATTCCTAGCGGCGCGTGAGGACGCCAAACAGGAAGCCGAGCCCCGCCGCGATGGCGACGGCCTGAAGCGGTTTACGCTTGATGGCCTCTTGAGCCTCTTGGGCGGTCTCCTTTGCCTTGTCCTGGGCGCGGCCCATTTGCGCGGTGCCGATCCGGCTCACCGTCGAAGTGAGGTTTTGCATGTCGGCCCGGATCGCTTCGATCTGGGCGGCCAGATCGTCTGCGTTGCTGTTCGCGCCCCGTTTGCCCGTATCGGCTGCCATGGGAGTGTCCTTCCTGAAGAAGCTTGGCTGCATAAGCCTCGAATTGATGGACGCTGGCCCGTTTCTGTCAAGGCTTGTCACGCGGTTACGCCTAACGGCGCGTGGCTGTTGGTTACGGGAGCCTTGCGTTGATTGGGGTCCTCGCTTCGGTTAGAGTTCGATGGTTGGCAAGGGGCGCCGCAGGGGGAATTCGGAATGGAAAATTTTAGGCTTCGGCTTGCCGCATTCGCGGCTGTGGGCCTCTTTGCCGTCATTCCAAAAGGGCCGGCCGTGGCCATGGACGCCCAGTTCCTCGCGCTGCGCGGCATGACACCGTCGGTCGTTGTCGATGTCGCCCAAGAGGGGGCACGTTTCCATCGGAAGCGGACGAAAGCCTCCTATTGCTATCCCAAAAACCATTGGTGGTTCTATCGGCCATACACCACGGGGCAGGACGACCACCCGCGCTGCATGCCCTATTTCCATTATCTGGATCAGCCCGGCGGACGGCGGGGCGCAAGGGCCGGGCAATTCAAGTAGGTTGTCCGAAGACTTCTTCCAATCTATTTCCTATATATCGTGGCGCTTTGTTTCATTTTGGGCCGGTCGTTAGTAACTCTGCAAGGTCATTTTGGCCTGAAACAGAGGTCTGTTAACTTGCGCGATACTTGCTCATCGTACTCTCGCCGGACGTTTCCGCCGGTCGCACAAGCGCCGGAAGTGTCTCAAGTTTGCGTGAAGTCCTAAGATGAAATTCCTAATGAGTGTGGCAGCCGTTCTGGCACTGGTGGTCGGCTTCAACCTTACGGCCATCGATGATGCCGAAGCTCGTTGCGGTTGGCGTTGCCAGGGTGCCGTTCTGGTTCCGGCGCCCCATCCCATTCCGCTCCGGCGGGCGAGGCGGCGGATCTTCGTAGCGCCTGCGCCCGTGGTGGTCGTGCCGGCACCCGTCGTGGTCGTGCCTCAAGCTGTGGCGGTGGTGCCCGCGCCGACCGAGTATTACTACACGGCGCCAGCCTATTACGCCTCTTACACGCAGCCTGCTTACGCCGGGCGCTGTGACATCGGTCCCCGCAATTGCTATTGGCGCCGGAACTGTTGGTACGACTCGTTCGACCGCCGTTTCTGCAACTAACCTTTAGAGTTTCCAGCGCGAACTGGTTGATTCCAGGGATCGATGGGTAGAAGGGTTCATGCCTTCTCCCCTAGATTTCGTTTGGGCGCTCGATTTTACTCTGACGGCGCCTTCATGGCCGCCCAATGCATGGCGATCGCCGCCGCATTAGAGACGTTGAGACTAGCAAGCGCGCTCACTGTTGGGATGCGGCACAGGTGGTCGCATTTCTCTCGCGTGAGATGCCGCAACCCTTTGCCTTCGGCGCCGAGCACCAGGGCAAGCGGGCGGGTCAGTGGCACGTCCTCCAACGCTGTCTCCGCTTCCTCCGCTAGGCCGATACGCATGACGCCGCGTTCGCCGAGCTCGTTCAGGGCTTGGGACAGGTTCTTGACCAGCACGATGGGCACGAGGTCGAGTGCGCCGCTCGCCGATTTGGCCAGCACGCCCGAGAATGGGGGGCTGTGCCGCTCGGTGAGCACGAGACCGGACGCGCCGAAAGCGGCTGCTGAACGGAGCGCTGCCCCTACATTATGTGGGTCGGTCACCTGATCGAGCACGAGGAGGATGCCGTCGGGGTCCACGTCGTCGAGAGTGAGGGGCGGCAGCGGGCCTGCTTCTAGTGCCACGCCCTGATGCACCGTGTCGGGCCCAAGCAGGCGGTCGAGGTCCTGCGGCGTGACAGGCTCGGCGCTCAATCTCCGTTCGGCGATAAGATCTTTGAGTCGTTGCGCGGCATTTTCCGTGGCCTGCAGGCGCAAGACGGGCCGGTTCGGATTGGCGAGCGCGGCTTCGACCGCGTGGATGCCAAAGAGGACGATGCCTTCGGTCTCAGCGCGCCTCCGCGAACCGCGCTGTTTGCCCCCTTGCGAAGGGGTGAAGGGTTTGGAATGACTTGATTTTTGGCGCCGCATCTTCGGTTGAGCCTTTTGGTCGCAAGTGGTTAAAGCGAAACGGAAGATACGATAAAACCAAGGAATTCCAGTCCGCTCGCCCTGATTTACAGTTGACAGAGGCCAAATGGCTACCCCATAAACGCGGGAATTGCAGACCCTGCCGGCCGACGGCGGGGTATTTTTGCTTGGTTGCAATCACCAGCCAATTCATCTGACTCCAAGGAGGGGTGCCCGAGTGGCTAAAGGGGACGGGCTGTAAACCCGTTAGCTTACGCTTTCGTTGGTTCGAATCCAACTCCTGCCTCCAAACAACAACGGTTCGCTAGACTACTATGGATGTAGGGAAGTTTGTAAAACTTTCGCTTAGGCCAGCTTGGTTCGATTCCGAGGCGTTCCACCAAACAATGGGTC
>JAGPVD010000153.1 GCA_018067145.1 Methyloceanibacter sp. | reverse complement strand
ATCAGCCGATCTTCAACGAGGACGAAAGTGTCGTCGTCGTCTGTAATGGCGAGCTGTTCGATTTCCCCGAGCGGCGGGCGGAGCTGGAAGCCAAGGGTCATATCTTCCGAACCCATAGCGACAGCGAGATCATCGTCCATCTCTATGAAGAGTATGGCGAGAAGTTCCTCGAGCACCTCAAAGGTCAATTCGCCTTCGCGCTGGTCGACTTCAAGCGGCGGACCGTGCTGCTGGCGCGCGACCGGGTGGGGATTTGCCCTCTGTTCTGGTCGCGCCAGGGCGACCTGATCTATTTCGGGTCCGAGATCAAAGCTCTGATCGCCTCGGGCGGTGTGACGCCGAAGGCGGACCCGCGTGGTCTCGACCATCTCTTCACCTTCTTCGCCCTTGGCGGACGCCGCACCGCTTTTGAAGGCGTGCAGGCGCTCGCACCGGGTCATTATTTGAAGATCGAGTGGGGTGACGGTGACAAACCCGCCGCGCCGGTCGAAAAGAAATACTGGGATTTCGACTTTCCCGATTGGGGCGACGAGAACGATCCCGACACCAAGGCGGCGATTGACGCGTTTGAAGAGACCTTCGCCCGCGCCGTCGAAGTGCGGTTGCGCGCCGACGTGCCGGTGGTCGGCTATCTCAGTGGCGGCGTGGACTCAGCCTATGTGCTGGCGACCGCCGCGCGGGTGTCCGGCAAGCCGCTGCCGAGCTTCACCTTGCGCGTGCCTGATCCCAACCTGGATGAGACCGACAATGCGCTTGAGGCCGCGCGCGCCATTGGCGGTGTTTCGACCGTGGTCCAGGCGGGCCCCGATATCATTACCGAGAACTACGCGGCACTCACGACCGCCGCGGAATGCCCCGTGCTCGACACGTCTTGCGCCGCACTGCTGGCGCTGTCGCGCGAAGTTCGCTCGCAAGGCTACAAAGTTGTGCTCACTGGCGAGGGCGCCGACGAGGGCTTCGCCGGCTATCTCTGGTTCAAGATGCGCGAGAATGCGCGCCGGCTCGACATTGGCGATGCCTTTCGCCCAAGCACGATGATCAGCAGGGTGGCCCGCAAGTGGGCGGCGCGCGATCAAAGCTTCGGCGAGCTTGGCCGTATCGACAATATGATTGGCGGGCCCCATGCCCAGTCGGTCATCTACAATCTCGTGGCGCGGTCGCGCGGCCGGTATTACAGCGCCGGAATGAAGGAGCAGCTTGGCTCACATGTCGCCTATGAGGATATCGATCTCGATGTGGAGCGCATGGCGCGATGGCATCCGCTGAACCGCTCGCTATATCTCGGTTACAAAGTTCATCTTCCGGGCCTGCTGTTGAGCCAGAAGGGCGACCGCATCGCCATGGCGAATAGCGTTGAGACGCGTTACCCATTTCTCGACGAGAACGTGATCGCGTTCGCTGCGGACATGGATCCAAACATGAAGCTAAACCGGCGCATCAAGGACAAGTTCTTGCTGCGCAGCGCCGCCGAGCGCGTTTTGCCACATGACGTAGCCTGGCGCCGCAAGCACATGTTCCGGGCGCCAACCGCCGAGACCTTCCTAGTCAACCCGCCCGAATTCGTGCGCGATCTGATGAGCCCGGAAAGCCTGGCGCGGACCGGATATTTCGACGTGGACGCTGTGGCGCAGGACCGCGCGCTCGTGGCGCGCGGCGAAGGCGACAAGCTCGGCGCATTTACCAGCCTCGGTCTCGGTGGTGTAGTCGCCACCCAGCTTTGGCATCACCTCTATCTCGGTGGGGGTCTGTGCGACCTGCCGCAAGTCACCTATGGGCCCGAGGCTGCGCCTGCAGCGAGCCTAGACGATGCTACCCACGAAGATTGCCGAGTAGACGCAAGCGAAGCGCGTTGAGCTTGATGAAGCCTTCCGCGTCTTTCTGATCGTAAGCGCCGGCGTCGTCCTCGAAGGTGACGATCTGGTTGGAATAGAGCGACTTCGGGCTCGTGCGACCGATGACGATGACATTGCCCTTATAGAGCTTCAGCGTCACTTCACCTTCCACATGTTCTTGGCTTTTGTCGACGAGCGCTTGCAGCATCTCGCGCTCTGGCGAAAACCAGAAGCCGTTATAGACGAGCTCGGCGTAGCGCGGCATCAGCTCATCTTTCAGATGCATCGCCTCGCGGTCGATCGTGAGCGACTCCATGGCGCGATGCGCGTCATGGAGGATCGTTCCGCCCGGCGTTTCGTAAACGCCACGCGACTTCATGCCGACAAAGCGGTTCTCCACCAGGTCGACGCGGCCAATACCATTGTCGTGGCCAAGCTCGTTGAGCTTCGTCAGCAGGGCAGCCGGTGACAGCGCCTTACCGTCGATGGAGACGGGGTCGCCAAGTTTGAAGCCGATTGTGATGACAGTCGCTTTGTCCGGCGCGTCCTCGGGCGCAATGGTGCGCTGATAGACATAAGGTGGCGGTTCGGCGCCCGGGTCCTCCAGCACTTTACCTTCCGAGGATGAGTGCAGCAGATTGGCGTCCACCGAGAACGGCGCTTCGCCACGCTTGTCCTTGGCTACGGGGATCTGATGCTTCTCGGCGAACTCGATGAGATCGCCGCGCGAGACGAAGTCCCATTCGCGCCAAGGTGCGATCACCTTGATGTCGGGGTTCAGCGCATAATAGGCCAGCTCGAATCGCACCTGGTCGTTGCCCTTGCCGGTGGCGCCATGACATACGGCGTCGGCGCCAGTCTCGCGCGCAATCTCAATCTGGCGCTTGGCGATCAGCGGCCGGGCGATCGACGTGCCGAGCAGGTAGACCCCCTCATAGAGCGCGTTGGCCCGGAACATCGGGAAGACGTAGTCGCGCACGAATTCCTCGCGCAAATCCTCGATGAAGATTTCCTTGATGCCGAGCATCTCGGCCTTCTCGCGCGCAGGCTCAAGCTCTTCACCCTGGCCGAGATCGGCGGTGAAGGTCACTACCTCGCAAGAATAGGTCTCATGCAGCCATTTGAGGATGATCGAGGTATCGAGCCCGCCGGAATAGGCAAGCACCACCTTCTTGATGTCGGTCTTCATGGGAAGCGGTCTCGCGGCGGCCAATCAAAGGGGTTGAATGCACGCGACTATAGGCAGGCGATGCGCTTGTGCAAGTGCTGTCCGGCGCGCCTTACACCGTCGCCTTCAGTCAGGCGCGCGCGCCCGCGAGTAGCCAATAGACAAAGCCGCCGGAGAAGCCTGCGGTGGCAAAGATGGTCATGTACTCGCCGGCGGGGATCGCGGCGGACCCGGCCTCTGCGGTGCCGGCAAGTAACGGGATGGCGAGGAGCGATGCGCCACCCGCGAGTACGTAGTAAACCCACGACCGCATTTTCAGGACCTCGCCGGCCACCACGGCGATCAGGGCCGGTAGCGCGGTGAGTGCGGGCGCGACGGCACTGGCGAACAACACGATGCCGAAGACGGTCGCGCCGCCCCGGTGGAGGATCGGATCGTCCGGAGGCGCCACGGCGCGAAGCTCGTCACCCACCCACATGGAGCCGAGTGCGAACAGGATGGTGAGCGCGACGGTGGCGGCAAGGCCAAACGCCACCACCACCCAAAGCACGCGGAACACATAGCGCAGGATCACGTCTCTTCTCCCGCTACCTTGGGCGTGTTGTCGCGCAGCCGGCGGATGACCTGGCCTGCGTTCTCGTCGGGCGGGAACACGGGATAGAAGACATGCTCGATTGCGTTGTCTTTCACAATGAACGTGAGCCGCTTAATCAAGCGCATGCCGTCCACCTCGAAAGTCGGCAGGCGAAGCGCGGTGGTGAGGGAAAGCTCCGCATCGCTCAGAACCTCGAAGGTCAGATGTAAGCGCTCCACCATTTGGCGCTGATGATCGGTGGCTTGCGTGCTTATGCCAAACAGGTTCGCGCCGAGGTCGGCAAGCTCCGCCGCGTGATCCCGAAATGCGCAAGACTGGGGTGTGCAGCCCCGCGCGCCAGGGATGGCGTCCCAGCCGTCGGGCAATGCTTCTCCCGGCACACCGGTTCTAGGATAGCAATAAATCACTGTCCGCCCGGGGCCGAGTGCACCGACATCTATCATGCGATCAGACGTCGAGGCGAGGGACACATGCGGTAGGGCCATGCCCCCGAGATGGTCGCAAGCGCCGTCGTCAGTGGGGCGAGGCAGGCCATACGGCAGTTCGTTCAAGCCGATGCCAATCGCGCGCTAGCGCGCTGCTTGATGCTTGCGCTTTTGAGCTGGCCGCAGGCCGCCATGATGTCCCGGCCGCGTGGGCTACGCACCGGGCTTGCATAACCGGCGCGGTTCACCACCTCGGCAAATTTCTCGATCTGCTCCCAGTCGGAACATTCGTAAGGCGAGCCAGGCCAGGGATTAAACGGTATCAAATTGATCTTAGCGGGAATCTTGGCGAGCAGCCGCACTAGGGCCTTGGCATCTTCGACACCGTCGTTGATGCCCTTCAGCATCACATACTCGAACGTGATGCGTTTGGCGTTGGAGAGGCCGGGATAGGCGCGGCACGCGTCCAGCAAATCCTTGATGGGCCATTTTTTATTGATCGGCACAAGCTCGTCGCGCAACTCATCGCGCACCGCATGGAGCGAGATGGCGAGCATGGTGCCGGCCTCTTCACCCCAGCGCGGGATTTCCGGCACGATGCCCGAGGTCGACAGTGTGATGCGGCGTTTGGAGATGGACAGCCCCTCGCCGTCGGCGACGATGGCGCAGGCGTCCCGCACATTGTCGAAATTGTAGAGCGGCTCGCCCATGCCCATGAGCACCACATTGGTGATCTTACGTTCGCCTTGGGGCAGCCCGCTTGGATCGTCCGGAACGGCGCCCGGCCAATCGCCGATGCGGTCACGGGCGAGCATGATCTGGCCGATGATCTCGCTGGCAGTGAGATTGCGCACCAAGCGCTGCGTACCGGTGTGGCAGAAGGAGCAGGTGAGCGTGCAGCCGATCTGGCTCGAAATGCAGAGCGTGCCGCGACCCTCTTCCGGGATATAGACCGTCTCAATTTCTTTGTTGTCATTGAGGCGCAGAAGCCATTTGCGGGTGCCATCGACGGAGACCTGCTCGGTGACGATGTCGGGCCGCGCCAGGGAGAAATGCTCGGCGAGCTGACCGCGAAGCTCCTTGGCAATGTCGGTCATGACGGCGAAGTCCGTGACTCCGCGCACATAGATCCAGCTCCAGAGCTGGCTTGCCCGCATGCGGTGCTGCCGCTCGGGCACGCCAAGCGTGGCTAGCTTTTCGGCAAGCCCGTTGCGACCAAGGCCAACAAGGGACTCTTTGCCGGGCGCAACGGCCATAAGCGGCGTGGCCTCACGGCCTATGAGAGACGAAACGGTCATGACATCGAGTTTGAGGGGGCGCCGGGCTGATCCCGGGGCCACACGCTCTCATATCATGCGGGGCGGCCAAAAAGCCAAGACCCAGAAGGCCAAGACCCAGAAGGTCAAGATCTATAACGGGCGCGAGCCTGTGGCCTTAGCCAGCGCACTCCTTGGCGATGCGCTCAAGCGCGTCGCTGATGCCGCTCAAGGGATAGTTGTCGCTCGTATTGGTGCCACGAACCGACTTGCCCTGGACCCGCATGGAGTTGCCGACTTTCATGGCCTCGGCGAGCCGACCTTCTTCCTCGGTCTTCTCGACAAAGGCGCCTTCGTCCTTGGTGAACAACTCGAACTTGTCGCTGCCGATGGTCACGGTGACCTTGCCACCGGCAGGGAATGGATAGCCCATCTTCACGCTGATCTCGCCGGTGACCTTGTCACCGGGATAGTGCGAAATATAAAAATAGATGGGTCCGCGCCGGACAGCCTTAGGACTCGTGTCCTTGGGCTTGGCGACGGCAAAGCAGACTTTGGGACTGCCCTTCGCCATATAGGCGGACCAGCCCTTGTATTTCTGCAGAAGTGTGACTTCTTGTGCGAACGCAGACGTTGTGCTCAACGCCACGATCACGCAAGCAGCTTGAACGGCTCGGCGCATCTCCCCGTCCCCGATTCGTGAGCAGGCGTTAAGCATGAATGTCCCAATCTTCACTAGATGAGGCCTTTAGGTCAACCCTGCGGGCCCCGGCGTTTGGGGCCCCCTTGGATATGTGGCTTCGGCAATTCGGCTTCGGCCCCCTCGGTGATCGGGCGTGGTGCGTAGCGGCCCAGTGAGCGTAAGCGGTCATACATTATAATGGCGCCCGCTGTCGCCACGTTGAGTGAAAAAGCCGTGGGTATGCGCACAAAGTGCTGGCAGCAGGCCATAAGCTCAGGCGATAGCTCGCCGCGTTCGGGCCCGAGCACATAGGCGGCCCGCACAGGGTGGGGAAAGCTCGGCAAATCGACAGACTCCCCAAGAATTTCAACGCCGACCAGGCTGCATCCCTTAGGCAGCTGCATCTCCGAGACGTCTCCCCAGCGATAGACCGGCAGATGGGTCTCGGACCGTGAAGTGTTCGAGCTCATGGCGAAGGCGCGCTCGTCGGCGCCAATGGTGAACACGAAGCTCGCCCCGAATGCGTGGGCCGAGCGCAACAGATTGCCGAGATTGACGGACTTCGACATGCCTTCGGCGCCAATGCCGAAATAGCCCCGGACGTTTGGAGAGCTAGGTTTCACGACCTTTGTCTGCCATAAGCGGGGCTCAAGCAAAAGTGGTGTCGGGTCCACTGGGACGCGAGCGAGTCGGACTGGAACGGTTGCGCCAGTTAATAAAACCCGTCAAAAATCCGTCCGTCTAAGGATTAATTGAGATAGCTGCGAATCCTTTGCAGCCCTATGGGAATCGCTTCAATGCGTGTTGTGCAATTCAGCGAGTTTGGCGGCATCGACGCTTTGCGCTTGGAAGAGGTTGCCGAGCCGTCTCCGGGACCGAGCGAAATCCTCATCAAAGTTACGGCTGTCGGCCTCAATTTTTTTGACACGCTAGTGCTGCGCGACAAATACCAATTCTCGCCGAGGCTTCCGTTCTCGCCCGGCGCGGAGGTGGCAGGCTCCATCGAGGCGCTCGGCAAAGGCGTCTCCGGCTTTGAAGTGGGGCAGCGCGTGGTGGCATTCATCAGCGGCAATGGCTGCCGCGAGAAGATCGTCACCAAGGCGGCGAATGCCGTGCCAATTCCAGACGGCGTCAGCGATGACGTTGCGGCCGGGATCATCATTACCTATGGCACGGCGCTCCATGCGCTGAAGGACAGGGCCAATCTCAAGCCAGAGGAGAGCGTGGCCGTGCTTGGCGCGGCGGGCGGCGCCGGCATTGCAGCGGTCGAAATTGCCAAGCTCATGGGCGCGTGGGTCATCGCGGTGGCCTCGTCGGAAGACAAGCTTGAATTCGCCAAAGCCCATGGCGCCGACGACGGCGTCAACTATTCCGATGTGGACCTCAAGCGCACACTGAAAGAGTTAACAACGCCCAATGGCGTCGACGTGCTCTACGACTGCGTTGGTGGGGACGCCGCCGAGCCGGCGCTTCGCGCCATGGCTTGGGAAGGACGCTATCTCGTGCTCGGTTTCGCCTCCGGCGAAATTCCCCGCATCCCGCTCAATCTTGTGTTGCTTAAAGGCTGTTCCGTTGTCGGCGTGTTCTGGACGTCATTCGTCGAGCGCAGCCCTGAGCAGCATCGCGCCAACACGGCGCAACTTCTCGACTGGTGCAAGGATGGAAAGATCTGCCCGCATATCCATGCAAACTTTCCGCTCGCCGACACGGCGAAAGCGTTGCTGTTGATCGAAGACCGCAAGGTCAACGGCAAGGTGATCGTCAACCCGCAAAATTAGCTTGTTTTAGGAAGCTCTTTGTCGAGCGCCCGGGCCGCAGCGGCCCGGTGGATCGGCGTGATGTGCGACGACACTAACCCTGTAACCGCGGTGAGCAGCGCGAGGTCATCGGCAAAGCCGAGGCCGCCGATAAAATCAGGAATCACGTCGGTAGGCAGAATGAAATAGGCGAGTGCCGCGAGCAGCATGCCGCGCACGCGCAAAGGTGTGGCCGGGTCGAGCGCGCAGTAATAAGCCGCAACGATATCGTCGACGAAGGGCACACGCGCAGCAAAGCGCTTAAGTTTGGCCCAGAAGTCGCGGCGCACGTTTCGCTCCCGCTCGGCGAATGCGCGAAGTGAGACCTGCCGCCCGAAGGCTGCTTCCCGCAATTTGCTCGCATCGTTAAAAGCGATCATCTCTCTACTCTCCGCCATGGTTTCGATTGCCCAAGCCATTGATAAATATAGGGTCACCGGTAGCTTGGTTCAAGATGCCGGCGCCGGCGCCGGGGCTGGCATCTTGCGGCTTCTCGCTTGCGCTCGCGCGCTGGCTCATGCAAAGGAGCCGCCATGGCTAAGCACCGTCTCCTCTTCATCTGTCTCGGCAATATCTGCCGCTCGCCTATGGCCGAAGGCATGTTCCGCCATGTCGCCAACGAAGAAGGCGTCGGCCATCTGTTTAAGATAGACTCGGCGGGCATGGGAGACTGGCATAAGGGCGAAGCGCCCGACGCTCGCGCGCAAGGCGCGGCGCTCGATCGCGGCGTCGACATCTCCGGTCAGGCCTCGCGCAAGGTGGAGCTGGAAGACTTCGACGACTTCGATCTCGTGCTTGCCATGGACGCGTCGAACATTTCCGATCTGCTGGCGATCGCGCCCCATGAAGCGCGGCACAAAATCCGACGCTTTCTCGAATACGCGCCGCATATGGGTGTTGAGGATGTGCCTGATCCCTACTATGGCGGCCCGGAAGGCTTCGGCCACGCACTCGATCTGATCGAAGCTGCCGCGCGCGGGCTGTTGGCGGATGTCCTCAAAGAGAGTGGGCACGGCGCGAAAAAGGGCGCCTAGCCAACGCCGAACGCGTCCTCGTGGTCGTATTCGTCTTCGAGATTGAACGTGTCTTCGGGACTAAGCGCGCGCTGCGCCCCCTGCCCATCATCCAGGTCATAAGCGGCCTCGACGACGTAAGGTCCACCACCCACGGAATCACGCGACGAATAGAGCACGAAGCGGCTCACCGTGAAGGGCTCGGTCACCACGCCACCGTTGTGTTGGAGATAGGTGGCGACAGCGCTTGGCCGCGTCCCGCGCAAACGTGCCAGCGTGACATGGGGTTTGAAGTTTCTTCCCTCGGGCGGCAGGCCCGCCGCGCGCGCGGCGCGCTCAGTGGCGTGCTGCAAAACTTGCAGGTGTTCCGAGGCCGCGAGACCGGCAAAAAGTGTACGGGGTTTTTTGCCGCCGAAGCTGTCGAGCCCGTTTAATCGCAGATCAAACGGCGGCACCTCAATCCGGCCCAGCGCATGCATGAAGTCGCGCGCCGTGGCGCCGTCGACATCGCCGGCGAAGCGCAAAGTCAGGTGATAATATTCTGGATCAATCCAACGAGCGCCGCTTAATCCAGAGCGAAACATGACGAGACGCTCGGCAACGCTTCTCGGAATCTCAACTGCAGAAAAAAGCCGGGGCATGGCTCCACCGCTGATTCTTGCAACTCAGAGTCTCACGGGCAGGGGTTGGGGTAGTCAAGGTGGATTTTATCGATGTCCTCAAGAAGCGCATCCGACAGCTTCAGCTCGCCCCCATCAATATCCGCCTTGAGCTGCTCCATGGTCGTGGCGCCGATGATGACGCTGGTCACGAACTCTCGCGACACGGCATAGGCCACGGCAAGTTGCGCCGGATCGAGGCCGTGTTTTTTGGCGAGCGCTACATAGGCTGAGATGGCGTGCGGACCGTTGCCCTGTTCGTAGCGCCCGAGACGATCGAACAGCGTCTTGCGGGAGTGAGGCGGCAGCGCGCCGTCTTCATATTTGCCGGTGAGATAGCCTTGGCCAAGCGGCGAATAGGCGAGCAAGCTGACTTGCTCGTGATGGGAAATCTCAGACAGGCCGACCTCATAGGATCGGTTCACCAGGTTGAACGCGTTCTGGATCGACGCCGGGCGGGGAAGGCCGTGCTGCTCGGCGAGCTTTAGGAACGTCATCACACCCCACGGCGTCTCGTTGGACAGGCCAATGAAACGAACCTTGCCGTCACTCACGAGCTTGCTGAGTGTCGCCAAGATGTCGTGGATCGGGTGGGCGTCGCCGGGCAAACGCACATATTCGAGCCCCTCGAAAATGCGCATGGGCCGGTCGGGCCAATGGAGCTGATAGAGGTCGATATAGTCAGTCTTGAGACGAGCGAGGCTCTTGTCGGCGGCCTCCATCATTTGGGCCTGGCTTTGCCGCGATAGCGAACCATCGTCTCGCAGCCAGTCGATGGTGTTGCTGCGGCCGGCGGCCTTGGTGGCAATCAGAACTTTGTCGCGGGCCTTGCGGGCTGTGAGCCAGGTCCCGATGATCGCCTCGGTCCGGCCTTGGGTCTCAGGCTTTGGCGGGATCGGATAGATCTCCGCCGCATCGAAAATATTGATGCCGCGCTCGACCGCGTAGTCCATCTGGGCGTGGCCTTCGGCTTCCGTATTCTGCTCGCCGAAGGTCATGGTGCCGAGGGTGATGGCGCTGACCTTCACGCCCGTGCGGCCAAGTTCGCGATATTCCATTAGTCTCTCTTTCCTCGTCTTTTTCCCTACCGTCCGGCCCTGCCGCTTAACGAAGCAGTAAGGTTAATATTTTCTTACCTCGTTGCGTGGTCCGCTTGCCTTGTCAAACCAGGGGTCCTGTGGCGAGGGGGGTTCTTCTTCGCCCGCCCCCCGTTTGCCCATCGGGAATATCACTGTGATGACACGACCCTCAGGCCCATCAAGCGCTCAACACAGCACGAGCTAGACCTGTCGTGGATGCCTCACGCCTCCGCAATCGCCATCGTCACGGTCTACTGGCTCTTAAGCTGCTCAATTGTGCTCGCGCGCCTAAGCGGGCTCCGCACCGATGCCGTCTATCTACTCACACTTACGGCGCGGCAGTCTCCCAACTAGACGGTCCACCTAGCCGACGGCGTTCACGATGATCTCGATCGCGCCGATTCGCTCCGCTTCGTAGTCCGCATCGCGGTCGCTGGTGAACACGTAAGTGAAGATCAGCCACAATGCGAAGGCCACGACCATGAAAAGCGCTATGGCTTTGCCAACTATGCCGAAAGACATGGGCATGATTTCCCCCTCACATACGGTTGCGGAAGCGGCGAAGGTAGCCAAGTCGCGCCTCTCGATCAATCGAATTGGCTCATGCACCCCGTTCGTGTCGCGCGCGAGCATTTCAACTATGCCCCACAACGCTGTACATTAAACTCGGTTGAGATTTCAGGATGTCGCGCCGTATCTCAGCGCGCTGCCGCAAGATGATCACTGAGGGCTTACGGAATGACCGCCGAACCCCAGGACGCTAAGTCAGCGCTCGACGCCGTCGAGGAGGATGTCGAGCTTGGGCGGTCGGAGCCTGACGAATTGTTGCCACGGCTGGCGACAATTCTATTGAGCCTGCAAACCGACTCGCCCCATCGGCCTCGCGCTCATCGGCTGCTTGGTGTCGTGGATCACCGGATGAAGCTTGCGAGCGATGCCTTCCGGGAGTTGCACGAGGCCAAGACGCTTGCCGAGACCGAGTCGCCACCGAACTACTGTGAGCTCGCCAAGATTGGCCGGGAGACGGCGGCGATCTATGCGGCCGGTGGTGATGACCGGCGCGCATCTGCTGAACTACTCCCCGCGCTGGCGTTTGCGTCGCTTGAAGGTGATCAGCGCGAGGTCGCCAAGATCATCATTGAGCTTGCGGACATCGAACTCGATGCCCAGCGCTTCGACCGCGCCGCTTTGTTGCTTCGGCAGCTTGTCGCGCAACGCGACAACACCAAGCTTCCGCCGAGCCAAGCCATGCGCATTCGTATCGGTTTGAGCCAGGCGCTCAACCGGCTTGGCGCCCATGACGAGGCTTTCCGGCACGTCGCCGTCTTGCGCGCCGAAATGCCTGAGGATGAAAAGGGTCTGCAGTTCTCCACGCGACTTGAAGAGGCGCAGGCTCTTGGCGGGCTCCACCGTTTCGATGAAGCTGAGCGCGCGTTGCTGGAAGCAGAAGTGTTGCTGCCGGAAAAAAACAGCGCAATCGAACGGTCAGAGTTTCTTCAGGCGGTGACCGAACTCCACGAAGTCCAAGGCGGCCCGCCTGCGGTCAAGAGCCTCGAACACCTCATCGGGGAATACGCGAAGCAGAAGGAGCCGGTGCACGAAGCTGTGGCGTGCCGGGCGCTCGCGTCCGCCCTATTTAAGCTCGGGAGGAATGCCGGCGCGCGCGAGGCGCAGGCGTGGGCTTTGCGGGCGGCGCTTCAATCCAATCTTGCTGACGTGGTGGACGACATCCGCACCGACATGTTGAAGAGCGCTGGCGCCGGGCGAATCGAGGACCTGGCGCATGCCACCCGCCTCATCGGCGGGGACGCCGCGCGCGAGCGCCGCTTCGTCCTCCTCGGACAGCTCGGCAAGGGGCGCGCAGGCGACGTGCATCGCGCCATCGATCTCGCCGACGGCCAACTCGTGGCATTCAAGAAAATCGATCTTGGACAGTTTGGCGAGGGCCGGGGTCCGGAAATTACAAGCGCCATCGAGATGGCCTATGGGTCGGCGGGAGAGATCGACAATTCGCGCTTTGCGCGCCTGATCGACCTGCGCATGGAGCCGGGCGGCGCACTCTATGTCGTGCAGCGCTTCGTCGAGGGTCCGACGCTGGACCAGGTCTATGGGTCTGGCGCAACGCCGGCCCGCTTGCTTGAACTCCTCGCAGGCGTTGCCGAAGCGCTGGTGGCGCTCCACGCCCGGAACATCGTTCATCGCGATCTCATGCCGGAAAATGTCATCGTGGCGCGCGATGCTCAGGGCGGTGAAACGCCGGCGATCGTCGATTTGGGTATTGCCCTGGTGGCGTCGCGGCCTGAGGAGCGTCAGCTTTTCGGAACGCCGCATTACATGGCGCCAGAGCAGGTGGCCGGTGGGTCCGTTGATGCGCCGGTCGACGTCTACGCCCTCGGCCAGATGATCGCCGAGATTTGGGGCGGCAAGCTGACTTCCCATTCCGCCCTCGGCAAGCTGTGGCAGAAAGATGCGCCCGATGCGATGCCGCGGGACATCGGAGACCTTGTAGGCGACATGCTGGAGCCCGACCCCGCGCGCCGCTTGAGCGATCTCAGCTCGGTGGCCCATGCGCTCAGAGCGCAGTCCCAACATATGCTTTCGGGCTAAGCGTCGGGCCCAAGCATAGGCGTAGAGCCCGTTCTTCAGCCTGCGCTACGGGGATCAATAGTGCAGCTAGACCAGACATTTGTGTTCAAATCGCTCGGCGCGTTCCACCCACGATGAAACCTCCGTCTCACCTGGTTGAAGAGGCGCGATGACTGTGTCGCCGCGCGCTTCGCCAGCGGATCCTCTGCGAAATTACGCAAGCTTGGTTGGGCCCGGTCATTGTCCGCATCTTTCCAATTCTCCCAGAGCAACTGATCCAGCATATTGTCCTGCTTGATGCTGTCGATCATGCTGCGGCTGAGGTCGCTCATTTTCAGCGGCGTCCATTCCACACATTGCAGCCATTGCCCAGAGGTGTTTCTCGTTTCCGCCTTGGCGGGAACGCCTACGTCCGGGGCAAGCTGGGCAATCAGCTCATCGCACCGCGTATGGTCACCCACGAAGGAACACTCCGAAAGAAATCTGTCCGCCTCGGCATATCTCTCGGCTGTCGATAAGGATACCAGTCTCGGCCAAGACATCTCGGCGAAGGTGCGGAGGATGCAATGCGTGACGTAGTTCCGTTGGCGTGAGTGATAAGCAATATCGGGCGAGTAGGGCTGCAAGCCCTGCGAGATGTATCGTATCATGCGGAAATTATAATGGGACACGAATTGGCTGACGGGATCGCGCAGTAGAATGCTCCGAGCGATGGGCCTGTCATCGAAATATTGCTCGATGGAACGTCCTATCCAATGTCCGCTGACCGCGTTGACGCTCCGCGGGTCGGGCGTCTCGACATTCTGGTACTGGGGCAGCAAAAACCGGCTCGGTCCCTTGCGCTTCCGTACCCGGAGATAGCTTCCCTTCGGCGCATGGCGCGACAAATGGCGATGGATCGTCTGGCCAGCGCAGCGCGGCACGTGAAAGACGATATGCAGCGGCCTGGTCGTGGCCGCGCCGGGAGCGGGGGCTGATCTCTGTGGCAGGTCTGAGGAGAGTGCGTACATGACAGCGTGGTACCAGGTGAAATGATTGGCCAAAATCGTAAGGGCCAGATGTTAACGATGGCGTTAACCAAGCTTTGGAATGCGGCTCAATAACGGCCATTGGGTACGCTTATCACTCGTCGTCTTGACAACTGCGTGAGCGCGTGCCGGTTTGGACCGAAAGGTAATTTGGTCCTGAAATGTGCGGAATTGCAGGCTTCGTCGATCCCACACAGCGCTCCGGCGGCACCGAGCTTAAGGCTCTTGCCGCGAGCATGGCAGGCGCTTTGCGCCACCGTGGTCCTGACGGGCAAGGGGTCTGGGTCGACGCGGAGGCCGGCGTTGCACTGGGTCACGCGCGGCTTTCCGTCATCGATCTGAGCCCTGCTGGCGCCCAGCCCATGGCGTCGGCGTCCGGCCGCTTCGTGTTCACCTATAATGGTGAGATCTATAACGCGGCTGAATTGCGCGCGGAGTTGGAGCGCAAAGGCCACACATTCCGGGGCCATTCCGATACTGAGGTTATGGTGGAGGGCTTCGCTGAATGGGGCGTGCGCGCGACGGTAGAGCGCCTCGTCGGCATGTTCGCCTTTGCCGTCTTCGACAGGTCCTCGCGCACATTGACGCTTGGCCGCGACCGGCTCGGCATCAAGCCGCTCTATTGGGGCCGCGCCAACGGACGCCTCGTGTTTGCATCCGAGCTTAAGGCGCTGGCGACGCTGCCGGACTGGGCGCCTGAGATCGATCGCCAAGCGCTCAGTGCTTATCTGTGCACCGGATATGTGCCGGCGCCCTCCAGCATCTACCAAGGCATCGAGAAGCTCGAGCCCGGCATGTTGCTAGAGATCGATGGCAATGGCGAAGCGCGCGGGCAAGCCTATTGGTCATTGCTCGACGTGGCCGAGCGCGGGCAGGCCGCGCCGCTCGACCTAAGCGAAGGGGAAGCGCGCGACCGGCTCGAAGCGCTGCTCAGTGATGCGGTCACGGGGCGCATGGTCTCGGACGTGCCGCTCGGCGTGTTTCTGTCCGGCGGTATCGACTCCTCGACGGTCTCAGCGCTGATGCAGGCGAACAGTGAGACGCCGGTACGCAGCTTCTCCATCGGCTTTCACGAAAAGGGTTTCGACGAGGCGAAATACGCCAAAGAGGTTGCGGCCCACCTCGGCACCGACCACACCGAGCTTTATGTCACGCCGGAGCAGGCGCTCAGTGTCGTACCAAAGCTGTCCACGATCTATGACGAGCCATTTGCCGATTCCTCACAGATTCCCACATTTCTCGTGTCAGAGATGACGAAGCAGCATGTGACCGTCGCCTTGTCCGGCGACGGCGG
>JAGPVD010000147.1 GCA_018067145.1 Methyloceanibacter sp. | reverse complement strand
AACCTGCGTCCCGAGACCCAGGGGCTGCTTGATGCTTTCCTGGAAGGAAAGGGCCGCGAATGCAAAAGTTTCTGGCAATCCTAGCCTTACTCCTGGCCAGCATCATTGGCCTGCACACGAACGGCGCGAAAGCCGCCGAAGGAGGCTATGGGTTCTATTTGCTCGGATCCACGACAACAAACGCGGGCATTCTGCCGCCGCCTGGCACTTACCTCCTGGACTACAATTACTTCTATTCAGGCAGCACGGATTTCGCCTTGGACGTCGCCGGGTTAATTCTGGACGGCGGGGTCGAAGGAGACGTTTACGGTAATGTGCCGGCGCCCCTGTGGGTCGCGCCAGGGAAGGTGCTTGGTGGTCATATCGGCTTCCTCATGCTCATACCCATCATCCACAAGGACGTGGATGCCGGTGCGAGCCTATCACTACCACCGCCGTTCGGTTTGACGCTCCAAAGATCCGTGGGCGATGAAGAGACAAAGTTCGGTGACCTGGTGCCGGGGTTCATGCTGGGCTGGCATCACGACAACTGGCACTTTAAGACCCACACGCTCGTGAACGCGCCGACAGGCTTCTGGGAAAGAGGGAACCTGGCCAACGCCGGCTTCAATCATTGGGCGATCGATAACGCGGCCGCATTCACTTGGCTCGATCCAAAAATTGGCCTGGAGCTCTCGGCGATGGCGGGCATTACGTACAATTGGGAAAATCCGACCACGGACTACAAGAGCGGTTCGGAATTTCATCTCGAGTATGCAGCCGTACAGAATTTCTCGAAGCACTTCGCGCTGGGCATTAATGGTTATTACTACGACCAAGTGACGGGAGATAGCGGCCCTGGAGCAAGGCTAGGTTCGTTCAAGGGACGGGTTGTTGCAATCGGGCCCGTGTTGAATTTGAACTTTGCGCTGCACGAAATTCCGATTACCACCACGCTGAAGTATTTCCGGGAATTCGATGTGGAGAATCGCCTTGAAGGCGATGCTGGTTACGTGACCGTCTCATTCCCGCTGTCCGTCGGTGGAAGTAACTAGGCAAGTTGTGCCAGCACTTTTGCTGATACGAAAAGCCAGCCTGCCTGGCACTACGGCTGCATCGGTCTGGCAACTGCATGCATCGCCGTGGCGACGAATCTATATACAACCGGAACGAGCTATGTCGCTCTAGCAGCTGACGCAAAGCTGCGCTAAGAGAGGCGCGTGAAGAAAAGTGGCTTTGTGATTCATCGACCGACGAAGCGCGGCGCGGCGCCTTACTGGCTTGCCGCTGTTGCGCTCGCGAGTGTGTGGCTGCTGCCCTCCTCGGCCCATGCTCAAGCCAAGAGCGCCATCGTCCCGGACAATTGGCAAGGCGACGCGCTCCGTCCGAGGCCGGACATGAAGGGGTTTCGGGCGCTCCGTTTCGTCACTGATACGGATTACCCGCCGTTCCATTACTACGACGAGGTGGGGGCGCTCACCGGCTTCAACATCGATCTCGCCAAAGCAATTTGCGAGACCCTTGAGGTCACGTGCGAGATCAAGGCCACGAATTGGAGCGATCTGATCCCGAGCCTCGACAATGGCGAGGCTGACGCGGCGATCGCCTCCATCCGCATTACCAAAGAGGCGCTCGAGGCAGCCGACTTTACTTCCCGCTACTACGCCACGCCCGCGCGCTTCGTGGCGCGCAAGGAGAGCGAGCTCAAGGACATTCGCCCAGAGACGGTCGAGGGCTTAAAGATCGGCGTGGCGAAGGGCACGGGCCACGAGGCCTATATCGCGGAGTTCTTCCCCGATGCTGCCATCGCGGCCTTCGACACGCCCGAGACTGCGCAGACGGCACTGAAAGAAGGCGCTATCGATCTCATCTTCGGCGATGGGATCAGTCACACATTCTGGATCAACGGTGTGACCAGCGAGGCGTGCTGTGAATTCCGCGGCGAGCCTTATGTCGACGCGAAGTTTTTCGGCGAGGGTGTCGGTATCGCCGTGAAGAAGGGCAACCGCAAGCTCGCCGAGATCCTCACCTACGGACTCGAGCAGGTGCATGCGAATGGCCGCTACGAGGAGCTGTTCCTCCGCTACTTCCCCATTAGCTTTTTCTAGAAGAGCTTCTTCTACTTCGCAGCCGCTTCGGTCATTTTGTACTCGCGCTGCAAGTCGGTGATGTAGTCGCGCACGATGGGCGCGGCGTCACGCTGGCGGGCGAGCTGCATGTGAAAGACCATTTGGCTGCCGGTCAGGAACATCATTTCGGCGCTGACCAGATAGAACTCCCACATCCGGCAGAAGCGTTCGTCATACATCGCCGCCACCTTGTCGCGGTTTGCCTCAAAGCGCCGCCACCAATGGTTCAAGGTCTTGGCGTAGTGCAGGCGCAAGACCTCCACATCGGTGACCCAGAGGCTCGCTTGTTCAACGGAAGTGAAGACCTCCGACAGGGCCGGAGAATAGGCGCCGGGGAAGATGTACTTCCTGAGCCAGGGGCTGGCCGTGCCGGGCGGGCTCATATGGCCGATGGAGTGCAGCACCATGAGGCCGTCGTCCTCAAGTAGCGCATTCACCTTGGCGAAGAACTCGTCGTAATGGTGCACGCCGACATGCTCGAACATGCCCACCGAAACGATACGGTCGAAGCGATCCTCCACCTTGCGATAATCCAGAAGCTCAAAGCGGACCCGGTCGCTCAAACCCATGGCGCGCGCTTTCTCGTTAGCGAGGGCGTGCTGCTCTTTCGACAAGGTGACGCCAGTCACATCCACGTCGGCCATCGATCCGAGATAGAGTGCCAGGTCTCCCCAGCCGCTTCCGATATCGAGAACGCGCAAACCCGGTTTCATGTCGAGCTTGGCGGCGAGGAGCCGGAGCTTGTTTTGTTGCGCCTGCTCGAGACTCTCTTTGTCGTCGAGGAAATAGGCGCAGGAATACTGCATACCTTCGTCGAGAAACAAGCGGTAGAAATCGTTGCCGAGATCGTAGTGGTGGGCGATGTTTTTTTGTGCCTGACCGATGGGATTAAGCTGTTGGAAGCGCTTGAGCCCTCGCGATACGCGTCTCAGCACTTTCTGCAAGGGGTAGGAGCCGAGCGAGAGTCGGTTCACCGAAAACAGCGTGAGAAAGTCCCGCAAGGTCGAGTCCTCAAAGCGGAGCCGTCCGTCCATATAGGCTTCGCCCGCGTGCAGCTCCGGATTGAAGAAGAGCTTGCGATAGAGCGAGGGGTCGCTGAGCACCATGGTGACTTGCGGACCTGGCGCGCCGGCAAACACATGCGCCTGCCCCTTGGCATCGACCACTTTTAACGTGCCGACCTGCACGAAGGATTTCAGCATATTCGAGAGGGGAAACATTCGTACTCCTTTGCCTACCGAGCCCTGCTCGATCAAACTAACTGGCCCACGTGGCGTGCGCAAAGCGCACGCGCGGACCGAGGTTTCAAGCTTTGTAAGAAGTGTTTCCGGCTTTCAGGTCAAGCGCGAGCCCGCGCTACGAACCTTGGCCGCGTGAGGGCGGGCGGCGGAACGGTAGGACAAGGCTCCAGCCGAGCTTCGAGGGCTCCTCGTTCTGATAAGTGTTTAGCCCGATGGTCATACCCTGATGTCCGCCTTCCGGCTGCGCGGTGTAGGTGCGGAATAGCCGGTCCCACAGCGACAAATTGAACCCGTAATTGGAGTCGTGTTCACGCCGACGCACGGAGTGATGCACCCGGTGCATGTCCGGTGTGACGACCACCAGCCGCAATATCGCATCGGCCCAGCCCGGCAACGCGACATTGGCGTGGTTGAACATGGCGCAGGCATTGAGGATCACCTCGAACAGGAACACCGCAAGCGGCGGGGCGCCCAGAACCAGGACTACGACGATCTTCCACAGCATCGACAGCCCAATTTCGATTGGGTGAAACCGCACCGCCGTCGTCACGTCGATGTCGCGGTCGGCGTGGTGCACTTTGTGTAGGCGCCAGAGGACGGGGATTTTATGGGACGCTAGATGCTGCGCCCAGATTGCGAGGTCGAGAAGCACGAGTGACACCGCGACCTTGACCCACGCAGGCCATGGCGCATGGTTCAGAAGCCCAATCTGGTGATCCTCGGCGTAGAACGCGACAGCAACCGCCGCGATAGGCACTATAGCCGTCGCCATTAAGCGGATGAGGACTCCAGCCGTCACGCTGATACCGATATTGGTGAGCCAGCGCCGCCCCTTTGAGGCGATGAGCTTGCGCTTCGGCCAAAAGAACTCGACTGCCGCCATCACCAGAAAGACGCCGGCGAAGACGGCGAAGCGAAGCAGGTCGTCGCCTTGGTCAAGAAACTCGTCCATGGGGGCCGCTGAAGCTGACAGATTGACTGTCAGCTAGTTTGCCGCGCTGCTCGCGACAAGCCAACCACAGTTCGGATCACAAGGCTGCGAGACCTAAGCCTTCTTCGCGGCGGTCCTTCTGGCGGGCTTGCGCTTCGCGGCTGTCCTTGTCGCGGGCTTGGCTGCACGTTCTTCCTTTTTTTCATGAAGCTTGAACGAGAGGATGAGCAGGAGGACGCCGAACACGATGGCATAGGCGCCGATCCACCAGGTTAGCACCACCGCGCCAACCACTGGCGCCACCAGCAGCACGATGCCGAAGATCACCGAGGCGACGCCGCCAAGTGCGAGCCAGCCGCGCCCATGATCGAGTTTTAGCCTGAAAGCCGCGCCGAGCATCAGTCCACCGGAGATGATCGCCCACACCGCGATGAGGATGACGAAGACCACGGTGGTGATCTCCGGCCAGAGGAAGGCGACGGCGCCGGCAGCGAGATCGACAACGCCTTCGAGAATAAGCAGGCCCCAGCGTTCGCCGTTTCGCGCGGCCTTGATGCCAGACGCGATGGCCAGAACGCCATCGACCAGCATATAGGCGGAGAAGAGAAGGATTAGCGCCAGGATCGCAGCCGCCGGTACCAAGAGGCAGATTAGGCCGAAGGCGATGCCGATCAAGCCGCGCAAGCCCACGGCCCACCAGCTCTCGGCGAGAACTTCGCTGAGCGCCTCGCGCGCTTTTTCAGGTGCTGTGGTCTCAGCCATGAAACGATCTCCTTCGGCTAGCCGGGCCTAATTGGTGACGTCGCGCTAAGACGCGGGAACGCACGACTCAAATTCGCGCCAATGATGGTGCCATTGCGAAACCAAAGCCTCGCCAATTCGAAAGTTGTCCACATCCCGCGGCACACGCTTCAGAGCGCGAAATGGTCTTCGGGGGCGAGCCCGGCCACGGCTTGACGCAGCCATCGATGTCCTGGGTCGTGATCGAAACTCTCGTGCCACAGCAGCGAGATGATGAAGCTCGGTAGATCGATTGGAACGGGGCTTGTGACGAGCCCGAAGGCCTCGGAGAAATACCGCGCAAGCCGGGACGGCATCGTCGTGATGACGCGGGCGCGGCGCACGACGAACGGCACGGCGAGAAAGCCCGGGGTCGTCATCACGATGCTTCGCTTGAGCTTGCTCTTGGCCAGGGCCTCATCCACGGCGCCACGGGCATCGTCGGCAAGGCTCGTCAGCACATGCGGCCAGCGCAGATAATCTTGCAGCGAGATCGGCGGGGTAAGATCGAGTTGCTCGGGACTGAACAGGCAGAGAAAGCTCTCGGTGTAGAGTTGGCGGCGCTTATGGTGGGTCTGGCCTTGACTAAACACGCCAATTCCGAGATCGAGCGTGCCAGTGTCGAGCTCTTCCAAGATGCTCATGCGGTTGGTGGAGCGAAGGCGTAAGGACACGCCGGGAGCCGACGCCTGGAGGCGCTCTATCAGACCAGGGATGACGGCGACCTCGATGGAGTCGGCAAGCCCGATCCTGAACACCCGGTCTGCGGTCGCCGGCTCGAACGCCTCGCTCTGAAGAACTGTCGATTGGATCTGCGCCAGCGTCAGCCGCACGGAATCGGCAAGCGCCATGGCCCGTGGCGTTGGGCGCATGCCTTCGGCGCTCCGGGTCAGGAGTTCGTCGCCGAACAGTGTTCTGAGACGGGCCAGATTGTGGCTCATGGCCGACTGGCCAAGCCCAATGCGAATGCCGGCGCGCGTGACACTCCGCTCTGTCAGCAGCGCGTCGAACGCTACGAGGAGATTGAGGTCGAGCCGATTAAGATTAGCATGATCGATATTCATCATCGATCCCATCGATTGGAATAATGCTACTTGAGCCCCTATGTTGATGGCAACAGCAAAGGAGCCTTGGTTTCGGCCCACCAAGGGCGACTAAGGCTGAACAAGCGGGGCGAGAGATGAGGCTTGCCATGATCGGCGCTGGGCGCGTCGGAAAATCCCTAGGGACGGCCCTTTGCGCGAAGGGTCTCCACGTTATCTATGGCCCTTCCACGAACTATGATCGTTCCACGCCGCAAGCGTCAGGCGCTGCGGGCGTAACTCTTACCACCCCTGGACGGACCAGCCGCCGCGGGAGGCCGTCTGACGCGTGACGACGCATGTGACTTGAGGGCTTTGGCTGCCACTCCAGAGCCCCGTTACCCAGTACGACGTATAACGACGAGACCCAGGAGATGCCGGATCTAAAGGTCAACCTCGCGCGGTGAAAATCGCTTCCTAGCGGCGTTTTGTGCGAGGCCCCGGCCGCCCTTCTGCTCCGTGAGCCAGAAGGGCGGCCGGACACTCCGGAAGGCCAGTTCGGGCCCGCCCGGCGGTAACTGTTTGTTATGGTTAACGCGCCGGCCATTAAATTGCCACGAAACGCTTGAAAATCATGATGTTTCCGGAGAGCGAGGGCTTGCCGGGCATTAACTATGTCGATGTAAATCGTCGGCACTCTGGGGCCGGGGGGAGGAAGTTGATGACATGCGTATTGTCACGACCCTAGCGCTCGCCTCGATTGGCGTTCTCGCAACTGTGCTGCCCTGTGCCGCGCAGTCGGGAACCGTTTCTGAGGCGCCTAAAGCCGGCGTCATGGGCAACTCCGTGTCCAAGCAGGCCGCGCCCCAGCGCTTGGCGCCGCCGGAAGCGTCCGCTCACATTGCGGTGCCAGAGGACAAGTCGGCGCGAGAGGACGTAACGCCCGTATCGCCCCAGCCGGCTCTCGCCGCGCCTCAACAGGCAGCGCCTCGGCAAGTCGCGCCCCAACCGGTCGTGCCGCAACAGGCTTACGCGCCGCCGGTACAAGGCCCGGCCAGTTTTAGACGTCCGGCGCCACCCACGGTCCCCGCGCGCCAGTCAGCCTTTTCGTCGCCCGATCGGTTGCTCGATTGGGTCTCCAACTATCGCAAGCATCCCGATCTGTGGAACGTGCCTCCGGCGGTGCACGCCATGCTCGACTACGGCCTGTTCGGCGACGAAGAGAAGCAATGGTTCTGCATCGGCTTCATTGCCGGCATTCTCGGAGCCAATCCGAAGGACGGCCCGGCGCTGATCGAAAGAATGTTCCCGATGCCCGCCAAGGAGCAGGAGGTCCTCATCAGGGCCATCGTCTATTCGGGGCGCCCCGACTGGCGGGATCTGCTTGAGAAGAATTCGGATCGCATGCCGCTGCGCCGTCCGCTCATCGACGATTTTATCAACGGCAAGCGTCCCGCTTTGATGGACCTGCCGCTGCATCACGGCGGCTCGCCCGGCATTTATGCGCTATGGGGCTACTACGTCGCCACGGGTCAGCACCAGCCCGTCATGCGCATCATCGAAGCGCTGCGCTGGTCCAAGAACGACGAAGACTCAAACTTCTCGTTCAGAAAGATTTTTACCGGCTGGGGGAGCGACCCGAGCGCCGTGGACAAAATCACCACCGGCGGTACTGCCAAATGGACGCTGGCGTCCTATGCGGAGCGCGATCGCGACCTGATCGCGTTCTATCGGTCCGAGTACAACCAGCAGCCGCCCGAGATCGCCAAGCCTCTGAAGGAAGTGATCGAGGCGGCTGAGCTCTTCGAGGCGGAAAATATTCGCAAAGACCAGTTTGGCGCCATCGAGGATGCGCAGAAGAGGCAGCTATCGGCGGAAGCCGGCATGTCAAAAGGCGTGACCGCGAGCAATCTCGCCATCGCTACTGGCTGCGTCGCAGCGACCGCACTTGGCCAAGCGCAGATCGCAATTCCGTGCGTGATTGGCGGTGCGCTCTTTACCGGCGCGACCAAGCTCGCTCACTAAGCGGTTCAGAGAACTTTGTTACGCGCTCTGATGCCCCGTTCGATCGCGGTGGTGGTCAGCTTGTCGAGCTCTAGGGCGTCGCTCAGCAACTCAAGAAAACGCGTCTCCTCGGGCTGCACGTCAAGATCGGCCGCCGCGACTTCCAGCGCTACGGCATAGGCCGTCTCACGGAGCGTCTTCGGCAGGACGCTGCGGATAAGTTTCAGCACCTGTTGAAGGCCGTTGTCCTGGCTCAGGATCTCGCCGCAGTTTTGGGTGGTCTGAACCAGCTTCCCCGAGTCATAGACGTCGAAAATAGGCAGGTGGGAGACCAACTCGCCAATGCGGGCGAATTCGGCGTCCGTAATGGCGCGGTCCACGGCCGAGATGGTGACCATCGTGTAGATCAGTACATCGTGATGGTCCAAGGGTTCGGTCATGAGCGCGTCACCTCTCTTTTCGCCGTAGGGTCTTAAAGCGGCGCGACGGTATGAAATTGCAGGTTTCTGGGCAAGTGCCGAGTTTGAGAGGCGCGGAAAGACTGGCGTCGTCCGGGAAACTGTGAAATTTGTCGGCCGAGATTTCGCGCAAACCATCAAAGCTCCGTCCCGACCATGGCCAGCCCAACTCGCGCCGTTGATGTTAGTTCCGAACTCCTCGCTCACGCCCATGTCAGCAAGGCGTGGCCGTTCGAGGAGGCGCGCAAAATCTTGAGCCGCATGAAGCGGATCCCGGAGCCCAGCGGCCCCATCATCTTCGAGACGGGCTATGGGCCTTCGGGGCTCCCGCATATCGGCACTTTCGGCGAGGTCGCCCGCACCACCATGGTGCGCCACGCCTTCCGCGTCCTCACCGAGGACAAGGTGCCGACGAGGTTGCTTTGCTTCTCCGACGACCTGGATGGTTTACGCAAGGTGCCTGACAACGTCCCCAACAAGGAGTTGTTGACGGAGCATCTCGACAAGCCGTTGACGCAGGTGCCCGATCCGTTCGGCGAGCATGGAAGCTTCGGCCATCACAACAATGCGCGGCTTCGGGCATTCCTCGATAAGTTTGGCTTTGACTACGAGTTCCTGTCGGCGACCGAGTGCTACACGAGTGGCCGCTTCGATGCGGCGCTGCTGAAAGTGCTCGAGCACTACGACGCGATCCGCGACGTGATCCTGCCGACGCTCGGGCCGGAGCGCCGCGCCACTTACAGTCCGTTCCTGCCGATCTCGCCCGCGACTGGCAAAGTGCTGCAGGTCCCCATCGTCGATCGCGATCTTGCCTCCGGCACCGTCGTCTACATGGACCCTGATACGGAAAAGCTGACACAGGTTCCCGTCACCGGCGGACATTGCAAGCTGCAGTGGAAGGCGGACTGGGCCATGCGCTGGTCGGCGCTGGGCGTCGACTATGAGATGGCGGGCAAGGACCTGATCGACTCGGTCCGCCTGTCTGGCAAGATTTGCCGCGTGCTCGGCCGTCAGCAGCCGGAAGGATTCAACTACGAACTGTTTCTTGACGAGAACGGCGAGAAGATTTCGAAGTCGCGCGGCAACGGTCTCACAATCGATGAGTGGCTTTCTTATGCCTCGCCTGAGAGCCTAGCGCTCTACATGTATAAGAGCCCAAGAAAGGCGAAGCGTCTCTATTTCGACGTGATCCCCCGCGCGGTCGATGAATATGTCGGCCATCTCGCCGCCTATCCGAAGGAGGAGCAGGCGGCAAAGCTGATGAACGCGGTGTGGCACGTCCACGAGGGCGCGCCGCCTGAGGCCGAAATCCCCATTAGCTTTGCTTTGCTGCTGAACCTTGCCTCCGCCTCCAACTCGGAGGACCGCGAGGTGTTGTGGGGCTTCATCCGCCGCTATTGCCCTAGCGCGACGCCGGAAGAGCATCCGTTGCTCGATGAGTTGGTTGGTTACGCCATTCGCTACTTCCATGATGTGGTGAAGCCGGCGAAGCAATATCGCGCGCCGACCGACAAGGAGCGGGCGGCGCTGGCCGACCTCGATGCGCGGCTCGGGAACTTTCCGGAGAAGGTCCTCGCGGAGGAAATTCAAGCCGAGGTGTACGCCGTTGGTAAGGAGCACGCGTTCGAGCCGTTGCGCGGCTGGTTCCAGGCTCTCTACCAAGTGCTGCTCGGCCAGACGCAAGGCCCGCGATTCGGCTCCTTCGTCGAGCTTTACGGCATCCCCGAGACCCGTGGTTTGATTGAAAAAGCGCTCAAGTAGAGAAGCGGTAGCGCATCGATAAAGCGCTCAGCTAACGTCCAGCCCCATCACCGCCAAATGCCGATGCGCCTCTTGCGCGCGGCGGCTGCTGCGTCAGCGAGCGCCCGTTCGCTCAGCGCCTTCGGCTCGGCCCAACCTTGGGCCACCATCCACGTGGAGAGATCGCCGCCGCCCACGGTGCAGCGCGCCGTGAGGGATGTCTGCTTGCCTGACTTGGGCACCTGACAGGTGACGGCGCGGCCATGGATCAGTCGCATCAACGCCACGCGTGCCCTTGCGCCGCAGGCCCAGGCCTTGCCATCTGCGTCTTTGCACTGCGCGCTTGCCTTCCGTGCGGCGATGCCGGCTAGCGTGATGACGACACCGCTTGCCTCTATCGTTCCGCCGTCGCGTACTACCACCCGGTAGAAAAGCTTGGGCTTGAGCGAGGGGTCTATGGTCAGTTTGTCGATCGATAGGGCCACGATCTTCTCGCCGTCCGCTTTCGCGTCCGACGGGGCTTGCGGCTTCGGTTCTTCTGCAACAGGGACGGCATGAGCGGACTTACCCGCTGCGTCGGCCTTGGCCGGTTGGCTCGTCTTTGCTGCTCCTGCTTTGGGAGTAGGGGAAATGGGCTTTGTGAATAGCTGCTTCGACGGGCGCTGCTTGGCGGCCGTGATGGTCTCTTCACCGCTTCCGAATGGCCGTGGCGGCTAGGGTCGTTGCCGCC
>JAGPVD010000146.1 GCA_018067145.1 Methyloceanibacter sp. | reverse complement strand
AGAAGTCGAGCTCGCATCCGAAGGACGAGCAGCAGCAGCGGAGCCCAACGTCGGCCCCAAGCCAATCGGGTTGAGTGCCTTAACGGGCACCGCCTACACGCTAACGGTTTACGCGCCCGTCGCAATTACGATGCTCTGTTTGCCGAGCGCCAGGGTTGGGTATCACCCAATAGTCTCCCCGTTAGGTCGCGCTCGTCCTTCTCAACCATTTTCATCCGGTGATGCTCTTTTGCAGACGTCCAATCCCCCCGGAATCCGGTGATCCCCCGCTACTGTTTTACCAATCAACCTGGGCGCGCATGCCGAGGCCTTTGATGTGGGCGCCGCTATTGACCCCGCCATCAATGTCCGACTCGTTATAGTTGAGCATTAGCCGCGTGTAGTCGTTCAGGTACCAGTTCACGCCGAAAAGCCAGGTTTTTTGCGTGCCGCACGCAGGGCAAACAAACCCGCCATTATTCGACAAGTCGATGACGTCATAGCGCCCGGCGAACTGCCAAGCCCCCGCGCCCCCCTTGAACACCGGGTTCTTAACCTTGACGCGGCCGAAACCGCCTTTGTCGTAAGGTCTCGTCTCCCCGGTGAGAAACCAGCTGGCATTGACATACCAGCCGTCAAAGATCGGATTACCCTCGATGAAGAACGGTGTATCGACGTCGATTTGACCATACTCGCCCTGCATCGAAAGGGGACCCCAGACATTCGCGAACTCAAGACCCCAAAATTTGTCTGACTGACCGATGGCACCTGTATTGACGAAGCGACCGGTCATGCTCAGGTCCGCAGCCTGCGCTGCATAGGCGAAAAGGAGCGTGTTGGTGGCGGGAAGGGCCGACGCCGAGTTATCGGAAAAGCCTGCACTGCGATGCCGCACGCTGGCTCCTAAATGGAGCACCCTTCCTTCTCTGTTGATGGGGGCCAACGTAGCGCGGGCGCCGAAGGCCGCGCTCTCATCATTCGAAATCTCATCCGCGTTCGCGCCGAAATAGCCGGCGGCAAGCGTATAGTGCTTGTTCTCGTCGTAGATGCCGCCAGCGCCAACCCGTCGCACGCCAAGCCCAAACGCTTGCATGAAAGCGCCACGCTCCATGAAAGTAATGTTATTCGCGCTGTACATCTCCTCAAGAGCATTGAACGTTCTGAAATGACCAATTCTCAAATCCACTGGCAGGCCCGTGTATTGCATGTAGGCGTCAGCTAGGGAGACCCTGTTGCCGGCAAAGTCGGCCTCAAGGATGTAATCAATGTCCTTCCAGACTGTGCCTTGGACGCCGAGGCGAGCCCGGCGAATCCTGGTCGCATCGACATTCCGAACGCCAGTGATGGGCGTATCTTGATCCACGAAGTTCGCATCAATATTGATGCGACCTCGAACTTTGAATTTGAAGTTGCCGTTGGCGCTCGATAGCTCTGGCGCGCCCCTCCATTTAACCTTGAGATCAGGGACGTCCTTGCCGCCCGCTATCTCGGCGGATGACGCTTTGCCAACTGCGGCGGCGGCATGCGCCTTAGCCTCATTGACCTCCTTGCGCAAAGCTTGGACTTCTGCGCGCAGGGCTGCGAGCTCATTCTCAATCGACTCATTGGCTGCGGCCGGCGTGATCTCGGCGGTCAGAATGCTAAGAACACTCACGCCAGCGAGCAGGTAACGGTTGGCAGCTCTCGTGAAATCCCCGTTCATTCCCCCCCCCATTCTGTGAGCGATGCCTCTAGCGAGACACGTCCCATTGTAGCCCACAGTACCTCATCAAGTTTTCATAGACCTGGTTCTACTGCGGGAAAAGAAACGTCATTTGCGCACGCAGCTGGTTGCGCCGATGGGCAACTCCTCGGGATCGCACTTAGGATAAGCTGGTTGAACGACTAGCCCATAGCCAATGTTCTCGTCGGCTCGGAACTCTCGCGCCCACTTTACAAGATCGATTTGCCGACTTTTGTCAGACCGGTGCGGATCGGATTCTGACCGGTGATAAATGCCGCCCGGCATTGGCTTCCGTCCACCCCAGCAGAATGCTAGCGTTCACGCTGATCCATGGTCATCTGGGGAATGTCGGATGAAACTACGCGTGTTGATCCTTGCCGCTCTCACTCTGTCTGTGCCTCTGCTGTTGACTGCGCGCTACGGCGAAGCGATCGCTCAGGAGGACGGCGCGAGCTCACCGCCCGGCACCTCCCGGTCGGGCATGGTGACCCCCGCCCCGAATCAGCAGCATTTCGGAGGCGTGATCGGCACGACGATCGGACAGTCATTAGCTGATTGGCCGAAGCTGGCGCGGGCGCCTGAGGGCGCGCCCAACATCTTGCTCATCATGCTCGACGACGTCGGCTTTGCGCAGCTCGGCTCCTACGGGGCGCACCGCATCCAGACTCCGAACATCGACCGGCTGGCTAAGAACGGACTACGATACAGCAACTTCCATACCACGCCGCTTTGCTCGCCGACGCGTGCAGCGATCCTCACCGGTCGCAACCACCACTCGGTGGCTATGGGGGTGATCACTGAGCTTTCCACTGGCTTCCCGGGCTACAACGGCCGGATGCCGCTGTCGCACGGCATGCTGTCAGAGGTGCTAATGCCAGCTGGCTGGTCGACCTTCGCGCTTGGTAAGTGGCATCTGACGCCGGTCGAAGACGTCAACCTCGCGGCGAGCCGCAAGTGGTGGCCACTGGGCCGCGGCTTCGACCGCTACTATGGTTTCCTCGGCGGCACCACCAGCCGCTTCATCCCGTGGCTAACGCACGACAACCACTTCGTGCGGCCACCGGCGACGCCCAAGGAAGGTTACCACCTGCTCACCGACATGGTCGACAAGGCGCGCGAGTACATCCTCGACGTGAAGCACATCGCGCCCGACCGGCCTTTCTTCATGTACTTCTCTCCCGGCGGCACGCGAGCTCCGCACCACGTGCCCGAGGAGTGGATCGCCCGGTACAAGGGTCAATTCGACGAGGGCTGGGACCACTACCGCGAGCAGGCGCTGGAGCGGCAGATCGAGCTCGGCATCGCCCCTGCCGGCACGAAGCTGTCGCCGCGCGACCCGTCCATTCCGGAGTGGAAGAACCTGACGCCGCAGCAGCGGAACGTCTTCGCTCATCAGATGGAGGTGTTCGCAGCTTACGTGTCGTTCGTGGATCACCACGTCGGTCAACTGGTGCAACTGCTCGAAGAGCTGGGCCAGCTCGACAACACACTAATCCTCGTCACCTCCGACAATGGCGCCAGCATCGAGGGAGGGCCTGAAGGTTCGCCCAACGAGGTCCTGTTCTTCAACAACGTTCAGGTCTCGCTCGACACCATCGCCGCTTCCAGCGACAAGTGGGGCGGTCCCGAGACCTTCCCCATCTACGCGGCCGGCTGGGCCTGGGCCGGCAACACGCCGTTCCTGCGCTGGAAGCGCGACACCACCCGCGGTGGGACCGCCGAGCCGATGATCGTCCACTGGCCTGCCGCGATCAAGGCACGCGGTGAGATCCGCACCCAGTTCACCCACGCCATCGACGTCGTGCCCACCGTGCTCGACTTGCTCGACATGGAGATGCCGGCCTCGATCAACGGTGTCGCGCAGGCGCCCATGGAGGGCGTGAGCTTCGCCTCGACCTTCGCTAATCCCGACGCTGAGCTACAGCGCGAAGCACAGTACTTCGAGATGGCCGGCCGCCGTGCCATCTACCACGACGGCTGGCGTGCCTACGCGCCCTGGACGTTCGGCCAGGAGATCACTCCCGAGGACCTCGCCGATCCGAAGTGGATGCTTTTCAACGTTAAGGAGGACTTCTCAGAGTCGACAGACGTGGCCGACAAGTACCCCGAGAAGCTCGAGGAACTGCGGCGACTTTGGTGGACTCAGGCTGGCCGATTCAACGTCCTACCGCTCGACGGTCGCGCCGTCATCCGCCAGGCCGAGCCGCGGCCACAGATGGCCGCGCCGCGCAGCCGCTACGTCTACCACGCCGGTGCTGGCGAGGTCAGCTCGGCGGTCGCCGCTAATGTGTTGAACCGCTCACACACCATCACCGCCGACGTCGTCATCCCCGATGGCGGCGCTGAGGGCGTCCTGCTTGCGCAGGGGGGCCGCTTCGCCGGCTATTCCTTCTTCGTTAAGGGCGACCGCCTGCACTACGTCCACAACTACCTCGGCCTTGAGGAGTATAGCGTCACCTCCTCGGTGGAGCTGCCGATTGGCGCCGTCAAGCTACGCTACGAGTTTGAGCGTAGCGCCCCGCCGAATCTTGCGGCCGGCAAAGGCTCCCCGGGTATCGGTAGGCTCTATATAGACGGCAGCCAGGTCGCCGAGATGGAGATCCCCGTCACAGTGCCCCTGGCCTTCTCACTGTCGGGCGAGGGCCTGTGCGTCGGTTGGGACAGCCAGTCCCCCGCCGCCTCGGCCTACCACGACGAGTTCCCGTTCAGCGGCACGATCCGCCAGGTAGTGGTCGACCTGGCGAATTGAACTGAGTGCCGGACTGCTCGCTGGGCCTGAGGATAGCAGAAAGTGGCCCAGGCTACCTAAGGGGCTACCTTCGACGTTTCATGGAATGTGGACGATCCCCCTAAGTTATTGTTTTTATTGGTGAGCCCGGTGGGACTCGAACCCACGACCCTCTGATTAAAAGTCCTGGGCAGGGGCTATATCTAGAACCTTGATTGCGGACACCCGCGCTCAGGAAGTGGAAGTGGCGCTCGAGAGAGGACGGCAACCCTTGCGAGGACATCCAGAAGAACCATGAGGAACCACGCGACCGATACCTAGAGCCGGAAGAGATAGGGCGTCTCATGCGTGCCCTTACCGAACTCCCCGACAAGCAAGCGGCCGGCGTTGTCACATTAAGTCCGACTGAGCGGAATTTGGGGACAACCACGAATGTTGGCGCAAGGGATTTCAGAGACTCAGCCTGTTGGTTGATCGTCCAAACTGGGCCAATTTCACTTGATGTGACAATGCCGTTCCAATCTCTCCTTCAATCACTGGGGTCTCGCCACGATCGCGGCGGTGACTTGGCTTGATCCCAACATCGGCTTCG
>JAGPVD010000145.1 GCA_018067145.1 Methyloceanibacter sp. | reverse complement strand
TGTCCCGAACGGTGGCGAGCGCCCGATCCAAATATTGCAGTGCGGGAAGGTCGGTCATCAGTTGTCTCCAGGTGCGCCGGCCAATCAGACGCTTCCGAACGTAGGCTCTTGTTGCCTTTGGCTTTTAGATTTCAACCTGAGCAACCAGCCACGTCAAGAGCCTGGAGAATATGGCGACGGCGACGATGCCAAGCTGAAAAACGGAATGCCTGCGTGACGACATTGCCAGATAAGCCTGAACGGGCCTGCGAAAGTTGCTGGTCTGAGGTGTCCAAGCCGCCAGCTGACGCCGTTCGGCCAATGCAGCAAAATGGTTCTGTTTCCAGACGCAGCCACTTGGCCAACGTGACAATGCCCTCCCTAGCAGTCGCCGAGCGTTTTCTGCCAGCCAAGCATGAACGTCCAATCGGACTTCAACTGTGGCCCATTCAGGTCCTGATAGACTGGCACACCCACTTCGGCCGCCAAGCGCTGGCCGCAAATGATCCCACGCTGCGCGACGAGGTTCACGCCGAACAGGAGGTCGACTCGCTCGCCGCCATAGAAGTCGGGATTGGCGGTCTGTACCGGCCCGCTAATATTCAGGTCGATCCCATGGATGGAGTCCTGAGTCCGGGCCGCGACGCGGATCGAATTGCTGATCCAAGGCGCCCACTCATATTGCGCCCACACGGTACCCTGATGGAGATCGCCGAGGGAATAGCCCTCGTCGTTCTCGTCTTCCAAACGGATCCACCCCCGATACTGGCCGCCGTATGAGAAGTTACCCGACCGTGCCATGTAGACGACGCCGGGCAGCAAGTCCCATGTGCCCGAGCCGAGCTGCATGGCGTATGGCAGGCGCACCGTCGGCTGTAGACCCATCGGCGTTAGGATCCGGCCCTCCTCATCGATCGAGCCGGTTGGTGCACTCATGCCGAGAATGAGATTGAGGTGTTGCGTGCCCTGGGCGGTCTTGCCGTCGAAAAGGCCGATGAGCGCGGAGAGTGATGCATCGCCGATACCGTCCGTCTTAGTCTCGAACGTCCCGAGGCGGGTCGTTCCCATGCCACCCTGATAGGTAACGTGATGCATGTCCTTGGTGATGTAGGGCAGCATTGCCATCAAGGTGACCCTGTCAGCCACGCCATACATGCCCCCGAACATATGCATGTCCGTGTTCATTTCCGTTGGCACCACCCGCAATGTTGGCGGTTGTCCCGGTGCGCCGAAGAATCGGTTTGGCACCGTGGTGGCGATCTTGTCTGGCGACACATTGTTGTCGCCGATCAGATTGCCTTCCATCCACATGCCCATATAGCGGTAGGAGAGCATAAGCTCCCCCTGGCGGTGGCGATGATCGGCCATGACGCCAATTGGCGCGTGGGCGTCGGCACGTGGTGCGTGCACGGCGCCGTCTTTAACCGACATGTCGAAGCCGCCGTTTTGCGCCGGATAAGGGTCATCGGCGAGAGAGGCGCTCGAGATTGTCGTAAGGCAAGCAGCAGTTAGGAGGACCAGCGCCTTGCGCGGTCCCGAAGGTGGTCCGTTCGTGAGCATGATATCAAACTCCAAAGCGAGCGTAGGAAACCCGCGCGCGAAGGCGCGGCCCGGAATGCTTTAGAGTTCAATAGGAGGTCCGCGGTTCTGTGGAAGCCGGAGGACGGTGTGAGCAACGCTGCGATCGGCGGCGATGGCGACGGGCTGATACAGAGCCGCATCGAGGATGCCGGCGTCTGGAGCGGCCATGAGGGCCACCTGGAACGCGGCGGAACCCTTACAGAACGGGCACTTTTTCTTGGGTGCAGTGGGCCCATCGGGCGCAGCAGGGTCATTGGCTAATTCGCCATGGCAGTCAGGGGTCGCACTCGCCTGAATGAATGTTCCGGCGTCCGTGATTGCGGCCGTCGACTGAGACACGACATGGCCTGGCACCAGCGCTGTGTAGAGCGCCACGCCAGCTAGCGCGACAAGAGCCGCTAAGCGGCGATATCGATGAAGAGCCCCCGTTCCCATCATGTAAGCCATGGTAGAGCCCGCACGCCAGGATGGAAAGACCGGTGCGGCGTCGTGCCCTCGCATTTTTTTGGCACTGAGCGCCGGGCGTCGGCACCAGGCTTGGCGTCTCTTTAGGCATGACGTTGCCTCGATAGCAGGCAAGCCCATGGCATGTGACGGCGCTCTGCAGCCTATGCACCGCAGTTTCGCGGGGCGGAACAGGCACGAACTGACGCTGTGGGGCTACCAATATTGAGGCGGCCGCAGGCTTGGCATTCGCCCCATTCAACTCGGGCGTCTACCTTGGGGCGTCGCCATCAAGCCTTGAGGCGACATCGAGACCAACTCAAGCCCAGCGTCCGGCTGCTTCGCGATCGGCGAACCAGATGACTTCGCCTACTGGGCGGATATGTGCGGCGGGAAAATTTGTGTCGCCCGACAAAATCTTGTCGAGGATTTCGCGTTTTCCCGCGCCGGCCACGAGGAAGGCGACAACCGCGCTTGAATCAAGCGCGGGGTAGGTGAGGGTGATGCGCTCCTCCTCACGGCCTTGCGGCACGGCTGCCACCCAACGCTTGCGCTCTTTAAGCACTTGCTGTCCCGGCAGCAGCGAGGCGGTATGGCCGTCGTCGCCCAGCCCAAGCAAGGTCAGGTTCAACAGAGGCCGGTCGGTCTGGAGCGTGTCCGCGCGATAGAGTCCCTTCAACATGGCCTCGTAGCGCTCCGCTGATTCCTCAAGCGTCACGCCCACCGTCTCGACGGGATGCACATTATCGGGCGTCACCGGCACATGGTCCAAGAAGGCTTCGCGCGCCATACGGTAATTGCTGGCCGGGTCGGTCGGCGGCACGAAGCGCTCGTCGCCAAGCACCCACTCAACCCGGTCCCAGGGCAGGCGGCTTTTGATTGGTTCCTCGCCGAGCCGTTCGTAGAGCGGCTTCGGCGTGTTGCCACCCGACAGGGCGATGAGTGTGCGGCCCGCATTGCCCGCCGCCAGATCGCAAAGATAATCGGCCCCGGCATGGGCCAGCCCCGTTGCATCTTCATAGACGCGGAGTGTGCCAAACGCTGGCTTCATAAATCTGGCTCCCGGGTGGCGGTCCGATCCCGCCATTAGTGGAGAAAATTAGGGTAGCTGCAAGGCCAGTCCTCGCCTTTGGCAAATGCGCCGTGCTGGTTTCCCGGCCTGGCCGACTCGGGCTACCTTTCCGGCTCGCTATTTTTGAGAGCGCCATGCCCCACGACATCATCATCGCGCCATCCATCCTTTCCGCCGACTTCGCCAAGCTCGGCGAGGAAGTGCGTGCCGTGGACAAGGCTGGCGGCGATTGGATCCATGTGGACGTCATGGACGGACATTTCGTACCTAACATCACAATCGGTCCTGACGTGGTGAAGGATCTCCGGCCGCATTCTAAAAAGCCATTCGACGTGCATTTGATGATCGCGCCTTGCGATCCTTATCTTGAGGCGTTTGCGAATGCCGGCGCGGACATGATCACCGTACATGCCGAATCGGGGCCGCATCTCGACCGCTCTCTCCAGCTTATCCAGAGCTTTGGCAAGAAAGCGGGCGTCAGCCTCACCCCGTCAACTTCGGAGACGGCGCTGGAATATGTGATCGACAAGGTCGACCACATATTGGTGATGACGGTGAACCCTGGATTCGGTGGCCAGACCTTCCTCCACGAACAGCTTCGCAAGATCCACGCGATCAAGAAGATGATCGGGGACCGGCCCATCCAAATCGAGGTGGATGGCGGCGTCAGTGTCGGCACCGCACCGCTTGTGGTCGAGGCTGGCGCCAACGCGCTGGTGGCGGGATCGGCGGTGTTTGAAGACGGCGCTTATGCCGACAACATCGCCGCCATCAGAAAAGCTGCTATGTCGGGCCGCGCCTAGCTACTTAGCTTTGTGTTTGCGGTAGCGCTCGATCAACGCGTTGGTCGAGCTGTCATGGCTCAGCTTCGGCTCATCCTTGCTTTGCAGCTCAGGGATGATACGCACGGCCAGAACCTTGCCAAGCTCCACGCCCCATTGATCGAACGAGTCGATGTCCCAAACGGCACCTTGGGTGAACACGCTGTGCTCATAGAGCGCCACCAGTGCGCCGAGCGTCCTGGGGTCGAGCTTGTCGGCCAAGATCATGTTGGTTGGCCGGTTGCCTTCGGTGACGCGGAAGGGCGTCTGCGCCGGTGGCGAACCTTCGGCGGCAAACTCAGCCGCCGTCTTGCCGAATGCGAGCGCTTCGGCCTGCGCGAATAGATTGGCCATCAGCAGATCGTGGTGATCTGTAAGCGGGCTTAAGGGCGACAAGAACCCGATGAAGTCGCAAGGGATGATCTTCGTGCCCTGATGGATCAGCTGATAGAAAGAATGCTGCCCGTCCGTGCCAGGCTCGCCCCAGATGATCGGGCCGGTCTGGTAGCTTACGTGCTTGGCTTCGAGGTCCACATGCTTGCCGTTGCTCTCCATCTGCAATTGCTGGAGATAAGCAGGAAAGCGCGCCATATGCTCGGAGTAGGGCATGACGCCAAGCGTCTGCGCCCCGAAGAAATTATTGTACCAGACGGTTAGTAGGCCCATCAGCATGGGCAAATTCTTCTCGGGCGGCGCGGTGCGGAAATGCTCGTCCATGGCGTGAAAGCCGTCGAGCATGTCCCGGAAGTTTTTAGGGCCGATGGTGATCATGGTGGACAGCCCGATAGCCGAATCCATTGAGTAACGCCCGCCGACCCAATCCCAGAACTCGAACATATTGGCCGTGTCTATGCCGAATTTCTCGACGCCCGCGGTGTTGGTGGAATTGGCCACGAAATGCTTCGCCACCGCCGTTTCCGAGCCGAGCTTGTCGACGGCCCAGGCGCGCGCGGTCGCCGCGTTGGTCATGGTCTCGAGTGTCGTGAAGGTCTTTGAGGATATGATGAACAGCGTTTCCTCGGGATCGAGGTCGCGGGTGGCTTCCGTGAAGCAGGCGCCGTCCACGTTGGAGACAAAGCGGAAGGTCATGTTCCGGTCGGAATAGGGGCGCAGCGCCAGATAGGCCATCTCCGGCCCGAGATAGGACCCGCCAATGCCGATATTGACGACGTTGCGGATGCACTTTCCCGTATGCCCGGTCCAAGAGCCGTCGCGGACCTTGTCGGCGAATGCGGCCATGCGGTCGAGCACTTCATGCACGTCCGGCACCACGTTGTGACCGTCAAGCTCGATGACCTCATCGCGGCGCGCGCGCAGCGCCACATGTAAGACGGCACGATTCTCCGAGACGTTGATCCGCTCGCCACGGAACATGGCGTCGCGCCGTTCCGCTATGCCGCGCTCTTTGGCGAGGTCGAGCAGCAGGCCCATGGTCTCGCCGGTGATCCGGTTTTTAGAATAGTCCAGCGAAATCCCGACGCCATCGACCGTGAAGCGCTCGGCCCGGCCAGGGTCGTCAGCAAACAACTGCCGCAAATGCGCATCTTTGATCTTGGCGTGATGCGCCTCGAGCGCTTGCCACGCCGTGCTGTCGGTCAGTTTCTTCGACCCCATCGTGGGTCTCCTCTATTTCAGTGCCGAGGTCTTGGTCTCGATGGATTGCAGAAGGTCTGTCCATGACGACACGAAGGAGGCGGCGCCTTCCTTCTGGAGCTGAGCGGCCAGCGCGGCAATGCTGATCCCGGCCTTCTCGTAAGCGGCGAGAACCTGTTCGCAATCGCCGCCGTCGGGCGACAGAACGCCATCCAGCTTGCCGTGGTCGCCAAAGGCGAGCAGCGTCTTGTCAGGCATGGTGTTGACCGTGTTTGGCGCAGCGAGCGCGGACACATAAAGTGTGTCGGACGCGTTCGGGTCCTTGGTGCTGGTGCTGGCGAAGAGTAGCCGTTGGGGCCGCGCACCGGCGGATCCGAGGCGCTGCCAGCGATCCGAATCCAGGCCATCGCGATAATCCCGATAGGCTTGGTGGGCGACGGCGATGCCGAGCTTGTCGCGCAACTCGGCGGGAGCCTTGTCCAGAACCGCCTTGTCCCAGCGGCTGATGAAGATGGAGGCCACCGAGCGGACATCGGGATCGAGCCCTGCAGCGACCCGTCGCTCCAGGCCTTTCATATAAGCGTCGGCTGCGGCCTTGCAGTCGTCGGACGAGAATAACAGCGTCACGTTGACGGTGACGCCGGAGAAGATCGCTTCCTCGATGGCCGGAAGGCCTTCCTTGGTGCCGGGAATCTTGATGAATAGGTTTGGCTTATGGGCGCGCGCATAGAGCCGCTTCGCCGAAGCGATCGTCGCTTCAGTGTCGTATGCCAGCAGCGGCGAAACTTCGAGCGACACAAAGCCGTCGACTGATGAGGTGCGTTGATGGATCGGCAGGAACAAATCCGCCGCGCGCGACAAATCCTGGAGCGCCAGTTCAAAGAACAGCGCCTCGCCGGAATAGCCATCCTTCATCAGGCGCTTCATCTCGTCGTCATAGCTGTTCGACTTAGAGATGGCGTTGTCGAAGATCGTCGGGTTCGAGGTCAGCCCGGTGACGGACAAGGTGTCGATATATTTCTTCAGCGCCCCGCTATCGAGCAAGTCGCGGGTGATGTCGTCAAGCCAGAGGCTTTGCCCCAGATCGTGTAACGCTTGGGTTGCTTTCACGATTGCTGTCTCCTCGTGTCGTCAGGCTGACGTTAGCGCCGAGAAATCATGATCCATCAGGTCAGCGATGCGGTCGACCGCTATGTCGGCCGGCGGCTGGCTCGCAAGTGTCTTCGGATCGTTTGCATAATGACCCTGCTTAGGGAAGACCGTGGTGACGTTATCGCCCCAGGCGCGCTTCACGGTGTCGAGTAGCTTAAGCTTATCGTCAATCAGCACGTAGTGCCGCGCAGGATAGGCGCGGGCCACGGCGCCGAGCTCTTTTTCTTTGTGAATGTAATTGAGGATATGGCCGTCAAACGCCGTCGTTAGGCCTGCTCGCTCTAGCTTGTGGGGCTGAAACACGCCATCACCGTCGGTCAGGATCACAGGCAACCCCCATGTGCGCACGTTCTGGACGACGTCGAGCGCCCCCGGATAGAGGCGTTTCGTATACGGATAATCCAGCAGCCAATTGGCGAGGCCCAAGACGCGCGGGTCATGCATGTTCTCCAGCCGGAAACGCTCCAGCGTGCCGAGGAAGTCGGCATAGCTGTGCTTGATGCGCTCTTCTTCATAGAGTGCCCAGAAGCGGTCGTTCGCGTACTTGCCGAAAATGTTCAAGACATGCGCGCCGAGATCGTCCTTCATCCCGTCGTTGTCGAGCAATGTGTCGTCGACATCGAACAGGAAGATGACGTCGTGCGTCTCGAGCATGGGCCGGTCTATGCCCGCTTCGGGTTGAGCCAGGGCCCATCCCGGCCGACGAGCAGCTGGGCTTCGTCCGGCCCCCAAGTGCCCGGTTTGTAGCGATAGACCGGGGCCACGTTGCCAAGCACATCGTTGACGATGCGCCACTCGGCATCGACGATGTCTTCGCGGGTGAAGAGATCGCTGATGCCATGCATGGCGTCGCCGAGCAGGCGTTGATAAGGCGGCTTGTCGGCGCCGGGCTGTCTCGTCAGGATCAGTTCCACGTCGTCGCCGATCATGCGGTCGCCAGGTATCTTGACCCGCGTACCCAGAGCAATCGTCACGTCGGGCTGAATGCGAAAGCGCATATGGCCCGAGCCGACGGAGTCGATCTCGCAGAATGTTTCGCGCGGCGGCTTTTTGAATTGGACGACCGCCTCGGCGACGCTGACGGGCAGAAGCTTGCCGGTCCGGAAGAAGATCGGAACGCCGGCCCAGCGCCAGCTGTCGATCTGGAGCCTGGCAGCGGCGAAGGTTTCGATGGTTGATCCCGGCTTTACGCCGGGTACGTCCTGATAGCCCTCATACTGGCCGCGCACGATGTCGTTCGGTGTCAGCGCCCGGACGGCCTTGAGCAGGCTGGCTTTTCGGTCCCGGATCGCCTCGTGGTCCTGCCCCGTAGGCGGGTCCATAGTCAGGGACGCCAGGATTTGCAGCATGTGGTTTTGCAACACGTCGCGAATGGCGCCTGCTTCGTCATAAAAAGCACCACGATCTTGCACGCCGAAATTCTCGGCCATGGTGACTTGGATGCTGCGCACGAAGTTGCGGTTCCAAATCGGCTCGAAGATCGAGTTGGCAAAGCGCGTGTAAAGAATGTTTTGCACTGGCTCTTTGCCGAGATAATGATCGATGCGGAAGATGCTATTTTCCGGGAAATACTCATCGAGAATGCGGCTGAGGTCTTCCGCCGATTGCCGGTCACGGCCAAAGGGCTTCTCCACCACGAGCCTCGCGTTCTTGGAGCAGCCTGATTTGGCGAGCTGAGAGGCGACCTCGGAGAACAGCACCGGCGGGATGGCGAGGTAGTGCAGGGGGTTCTTGGCGTCGCCCATCTCTTTGCGCAACTGCGTGAACACCTTGGGGTCGGCGTAATCGCCATCCACATAGTGAAGCAGGCTCAGGAGCTTCTTGAACGCATCGGAGTCGATGTCCCCGCCATGGGCTTTAACGCTGTCCGCCGCGCGACCCTTAAGCTGGTCGAGATCCCAGCCCTGCTTGGCCACTCCGATAATGGGGGTCGACAAGCCCTCGTCGCGAACGAGGCCATAGAGCGCTGGAAAGATCTGCTTATAGGCAAGATCGCCCGTGGCGCCGAAGAAGACGAGCGCGTCGGAAACTTGCTCGGGCGAACTCGCCATTACGCTTTCTTCTCAAGGTGACCACCAAACTCAAACCGCATGGCCGACATCAGCTTGTCGGCGAACTCCGCATTGCCGCGTGAGGCAAACCGGCTGAACAGTGCCGAACTGATCACCGGGGCAGGGACGCCTTCGTCGATGGCGGCCTGCAAGGTCCAACGGCCTTCACCAGAGTCAGACACGCGTCCCTCGAAGTTTGAAAGGTCCGGGTTCGCGCGCAGCGCGCTCGCCGTGAGGTCGAGCAGCCACGAGCCGATGACGCTGCCGCGCCGCCAAACCTCGGCGACCTCAGGCAAGTCGAGCTCGTATTGATAAAGCTCCGGATGCCGTAAGGGTGTCGTTTCCGCATCGGTGCTGTGCTTGAGCGTTCCGACATTGGCGTGTTTCAGGATATTCAGGCCTTCGGCGTAAGCGGCCATGATCCCGTACTCGATGCCGTTATGAACCATCTTGACGAAATGTCCGGCGCCGTTGGGCCCGCAATGCAGATAGCCATTCTCGGCCTCTGATGGTTCGCCGGTGGCGCCCGGTGTGCGCGGCGCCTCATCGACGCCCGGCGCCAACGTCTTGAACATAGGATCGAGGTGTTTCACCACCGCGTCCTCACCGCCGATCATCATGCAATAGCCGCGTTCCAGACCCCACACGCCACCACTCACGCCCACATCGACGTAATGCATGTCTTTGGTCTTCAGCGCCTTGGCCCGGCGAATGTCGTCGTGATAGTAGGAGTTACCGCCGTCAACGACGATGTCGCCTGCATCGAGAAACGGCGTTAGCTCCCCCAAGACCGCATCAACGGCGCCGGCCGGCACCATCATCCAGATGGCGCGGGGCTTATCGAGCCCTTTGACGAAATCGCTCAAATTCGTGCTGCCTTTGGCGCCTTTGTCGATCGACTCCTTCACGGCGTCCGCATGCGTGTCAAAGACATGCATGTCGTGGCCCGCTTTCATCGCCCGTACGACCATATTCGCGCCCATTCGACCGAGGCCGATCATGCCGAGTTGCATCGTTTTTTCTCCACGCTTCGTTTCGTGATGAACCTTCCGAGAGCCGGAGGGTTCGAGGACTAAGTGCTCAAGACCTGCTTGGCCGCTTTAGCGACATGCTCGGGTGTAAATCCAAAATGCTCCGAGACAACTTTCAAAGGTGCCGACAGGCCGAATGTCTTGATGCCGAGCACGATCCCTTTTGGTCCGGCATAGCGATCCCAACCAATCGGCGAAGCTTCCTCCACCGTCACGCGCGCCTCGATGGCGGGCGGCAGGACGGTTTTGCGATAGGCCACGTCCTGTTCTTCGAATAGCTCGCGGCAAGGCATTGAAACGACTCGTGCTTTGACACCGTCCGCGGCGAGGAGATCGCGCGCCGCAATGCAGAGTGCAACTTCGCTGCCAGTGCCAATCAGAATGACATCAGGTTTTCCATTCGCCGCATCGGCCAGCACATAGGCGCCCTTGGCCAGTCCGCTTGCAGGCGCCAGTTTCGTGCGGTCAAAAATGGGCAGCGCCTGGCGTGATAAAATCAGTGCGGTTGGACGGCTCTTATGCGGCATGACCAGGCGATAGGCCTCAGCCGTTTCGTTGGCGTCGGCCGGGCGGATCACCATCATGCCTGGAATGGCGCGCAGCGACACAAGCTGCTCGATGGGCTGATGGGTCGGGCCGTCTTGTCCGAGGCTGATGGAGTCGTGGGTCCAAATATACAGCACCGGCAGATCCATCAGCGAGGAGAGGCGGATGGCGCCGCGCGCATAGTCGGTGAAGATCAGATAGCAAGACGCGTAAGCCTTGGCGCCCGTCAGCACCATGCCGTTGACGATGGCGCACATGGCGTGTTCGCGAATGCCGTAACGCAAATTGCGGCCGCCATAGTCGCCAAGCTCACCATAGGGCTGGAACTCGCCAGCATCGTCGAAGGTCAAGACGACCTTGGTGCTGCCCGCCACATCCGCCGCGCCGCCCATGATCCAGGGCACCTTTGCGGCGATGGCGTTCAGGACTTCTCCGGAGGCCTCTCGCGTGGCTATCCCCTTGGCATCAGGGGCAAAATCAGGGATGTCGCTGTCCCAACCGTCGGGTAGCCCACGGTCGCGAATGAGGGCGACCTCGGTCGCTTCGCCAGGATATTTCTTGGCATAGTCGGCGAACAGGGCTTCCCATTTGGCGCGGGTGTCCGCGCCGCGCTTGCCCATCTCGGCGGAGAAGTGCTCGCGCACGCCGTCGGGAACCACGAAGTTTTTATCGGGATCGAAGCCGAGGAATTCCTTGGTGTGGCGAACTTCTTCGACGCCAAGCGGCGAACCATGGGCTGCCGGGGTGTCGTGTTTGCCGGGCGAGCCGTAACCAATATGACTGTGCACGATGATCATCGTCGGCCGGTCTTCGGTAGCCAGGAATTCTTCATAGGCCGTTGTCAGTTGGCCGAGCTCATTTGGGTTCTCCACATGGGTGACGTTCCACCCATAGGCCTCGAACCGCTTAGCCACGTCCTCGGTGAAGGTGATGTCCGTGTGGCCGTCAATGGTCACGTTGTTGTTGTCGAAGATCCAGCACAGGTTTGACAGCTTGAGATGGCCAGCAAGCGAGGCGGCCTCACTGCCGACGCCTTCCATCAAGCAGCCTTCGCCGCTGAGCGCGTAAACATTGAAGTCGAAGATGTCGAAGCCCGGCTTGTTGTAGGTAGCGCCAAGCCATTTGCCGGCCATGGCCATGCCGACGCTTGTCGCCAGACCTTGCCCAAGAGGGCCGGTCGTGGATTCAACGCCGGTGGTCCAACCATATTCGGGATGTCCGGGACAGCGGCTACCTTCTTCGCGGAAGGACTCGATGTCCGCCATCGTGATCGCTTCGCGGCCCTTCTTTTGATAGGAGTTCTCGGCCGCTTCAACGCCCGCCAGATGAATCAGGCTGTAGAGCAGCATCGAGGCGTGCCCCGCCGACAAGACGAAGCGGTCGCGGTTCAGCCAATGAGGAGCCTTCGGGTCGTAGCGGAGGAATTGCTGCCACAGGGCGTAGCTCGTCGGCGCCGCATCCATGGCCGTGCCGGGATGACCCGAATTGGCCTTCTGAATGGCATCGATGCACAGCGTCCGGATCGTGTTGACCGCCAGCGTGTCCAGTTCTTCGTGAGTTTGCGTCACCGTTATCTCTCATTCTAAACCGTCAAGCCACGGTCAAAAAAAAGCCGATGTAGTGTCAGTGAAGGTCTGGTCCATCCTCGTGTTCCAAACTTTCACGCCGCCAGTAATTTCGTCTTGGTTGGAGGCGGTCTTCCAGGAAATCCAATCGTCACCCGGTCATAGGCCCCAAGGTCTTGTGCTAGCGCGACCAGAGCCTCGACCACGCCTTGCGTACGGGTGGGATGGGGCGTGGAGACCCGGTTAGGGCCCTTCAACAGCCTGCATGCTGGCGACAAAATCCCTGCCTTCAGGTGGCTTCCGCCGATGTCGAAAGCAAGCGTCAGCGGCCCGCTGGCGTCCTCTCCGGTACTCGTCACGCGTCAAAAGCTCCACGATTTGCGCCGTTGGTCACGACGATGGGACCTTAAGCGTTGGAACGCTGTAGCCAACGGTCGCAGCATAACATGAAGGGGGCAAGTCTTGATGCTGGCGAAGGTTTCTACAGGTCGTTGCCACGATATCATGCAGGTGACGTCTATCGCGGTAACAAACGTAACTGCCGGCCATCGGTTGGGAACTTGGCTTGATGGTATGGGGCTACGCGATTGTTTGGTTCTTCATCAACGATGGCGTGAAGCTGCTGAGCTACCGGAAATTCGACCCGCCGCATAAGCCCGCGCTGCTCAAAACGCACGCGCCCGCCGCAGTAGCAAGGTCCTAGTATTAGGCTTGGGTGATCCACAGCCGCGCCTTGGCGGCGTCGGATGTGGAATAGACGCGCATGGCGCCCGGCATGACAAAACTGAACAGCCGGGTCGCATGGGCGATCCATTCGATGTCAGTAATGAGCGCAACGCGCTCCCAGCGCGAAAGATGCTCCATGCCGAGCTTGAAGTCTTCCCACGCGGCGCCGGCGTCGACGCCGTCAAATTCGGGGCCGGCCTCGTAAAGCAGTCGTACTTTGTCGTTGGATTCGAGCGCCTTCTCAGCGGCCGGAATGAGCACCGTGTCGTAGTCCTTGCGCGTGACCTCGCCACGGCAGCTTACCGCCACGACGTTGTCAGGAAAGCCTTTGAGTAGCTCGATCACGGAAGCCTCCTGGGTCGTCCGGCTAGTTGGCTTTGCTCACGCATTTCTTGTCGGCGGGATCCCACCGGCAACCGAGCGTGCTGGTATTGCAAATGGACTCGCCACCATGCACGCCGCACGCATTTTCGTCCGGGCGGGGGCCCTCCAGGCATCCCTTGTTGTTAGCCGCGTCGTACCAGCATGTGGGCTCCGAGAGGCACATGGCCGAGTCCCGAATCGCGGAGCAGCGGACCTTCTCCGCCACCGCCGGGCCGGCAGCAAACGTCATCGCAAGCAGTGCGAACAAGCATACAGAAATCATCGATCGCATCGGTAATCCTCTTGGTTGAGCCTCGGCCTCTCTTTTAGCCGAACCGCTTAGGGACTGAACAGCCTTGCCATGGTCGATGGTTATTTTGCCTCGGCTTTCGGCGCCTGGTGGGCGAAGCGCTTGACCACGAGCGGTAGCGTAAGCCCTTGCACGACGGAGGTGAAGAGCGCGCGACTGCGAGCCCCATAAGGAGCAGGCCGACATTGTTGGGCAGCCCTAAATACCGGTGATTGAGCCAGGCGAAGAGCGCGGTGAGGGTCAGAAGTCCCGCGACGATGTCGAAGATGGAAAGCAAATCGAGCCTCTGGATAAGGAATCGCGGAACCGGAGCCATCAGCCTAAGCGGCGGCGCGTCATGCCGTAAGGCTCCATCTATCGTTCCATCGTTTCGGGTGCCTGGACGGCTGGCAGGGAAGAGGCTAAGCGAGGCTCATGATCAGTGTCGATGTTGCGCTAAAACTCGGCGAGTTCGATCTCGATGTCGCCTTTGAGAATGAGGCGGGTATCACCGCTTTGTTTGGCCGCTCGGGCGCCGGCAAGTCCATGACCATCAATTTAATCGCTGGACTCGCCCGCCCGGACCGCGGCGAGATTGTGCTCGACGGTCGCACGCTGGTGGATACGGAAGCAGGCATCGTCTTAGCGCCGCACCGCCGGCGCATTGGGCTGGTATTTCAAGACGCCCGGCTATTTCCTCATCTCACCGTAAATCAGAACCTGGTCTTTGGGCGCTGGTTCGTCGCCAAGTCCGCAAAGCGCGTGGCCTTCGATCCGGTGGTCGAGACGCTCGGTATTGGCCATCTCCTTAGGCGCAAGCCGGCGCTTCTCTCAGGCGGCGAGAAGCAGCGCGTGGCTATCGGCCGGGCGCTCTTGGCATCGCCCGAACTGCTCTTGATGGATGAGCCGCTCGCGTCGCTGGACGCCGAGCGCAAGCTTGAAATCCTGCCGCTGATCGAATCGTTGCGCGACGCATTTGGCATTCCGATTGTCTACGTGTCCCACGCGGTCGAGGAGGTCGCGCGCCTCGCCTCCCATGTAGTGGTTCTGGATGGCGGTCGCGTTGTCGCCTCGGGTGCGGTCGAGGATGTTTTAGGGGCCGCTCTGAAAGATGCAGGGCTTAGCCGTTTCGCCCGGTCCTCCGTGATTGCGGGTACGCTCTCGGCCGTCGATGCCGAATATGGTCTTGCTGAGGTTTCCCATCCCGCCGGCAAGGTCTGGCTGGCCGGTTGCGCAGGCTCCTTGGGTGGCGATGTGCGTGTTATCGTCAAATCGACCGACATCACGCTGGCAAAGGAGCTCGCCCACGGGCTCAGCATCCGTAATGCCTTGTCCGGAACGGTCGCCGGCATCGAGACCGATGACGGTCCCTTCGCGGGCGTGACCATCAATCTCGAAGGTCACGGCCATCTCTTCGCTCTTGCTACTCGCAAGGCGATCGATGAGCTTAAGATCGGTCAGGGCCAGCGGGTGTTCGCCTTGATCAAGACAGTTGCCCTCGATGAGCGCGCGGTCGCGTTGATCGAGTCTTAGACGGAGAGGAATTACAATGAGTCTTACTGAGGTCCCAGTTGGCGATAATCCGCCACACGAGGTCAATGTCATCATCGAGATCCCGCAAGGCGGGGCCCCTGTGAAATATGAGGTCGACAAAAAATCAGGCGCGATGTTCGTCGATCGCTTCCTGCATACCGCGATGTTCTATCCGGCGAATTACGGTTTCATCCCCCATACGTTGTCGGAGGACGGCGATCCGGTGGACTGCATGGTCATCGCGCCGACACCGGTCGCCTCGGGCGTGGTCATTCGCGCGCGCCCCATCGGGGCACTCCTCATGGAGGACGAGAAGGGCATCGACGAGAAGATCATCGCCGTGCCGATCGATCAGCTTCATCCCTTCTATAAGCGCGTGACAAGCTATCGCGATCTCCCCGAGATTCTGGTCGAGCAGATAAGGCACTTCTTAGAGCACTACAAGGATCTGGAAGAGGGCAAATGGGTCAAGGTCCTCCGCTGGGCCGAGCATGCCGAGGCCGCCGATCTCATTCGTGCCGGCATCGATCGGGCAACGGCTGAAGGATAGGGCCCTCCGCTGCACGTTCTTCGTACCAGCTTGACCTGCGTCAACGTCGCTTTCCGCCCCTCGTGCTAGCCATGACAATACGCCTTTGGGCACCAAAAAAATGGGAGGGGAGGACATGAAGAACGCAAGGCTTGATGGTAGGCTCGATCTTGCTGATTTCCATCGCAAAGTCCTGATGGACGACATGATGCCGGTCGTTGGCGTCGGTCTTCTCGACACTATCGATGTTGACGGCGCCCAGTCCTATGTCAGGGCCCGGGCGAATTGTCGTAAGTGCAGCTCCACGCTGGTCTGCCGCGATTGGTTGGCGGAGCACAGTGAAGGCGAACCACAGGATTTCTGCCCGAACGCCAGTCTTTTCCGGGCTATCAAGGGCAGAGACAGCTGATCCTTGAACTTTGCCGCGTCCCATGTCCCGCTCCCAGTGGGACAGCAGGGTTGATTGTGACAGCAAGATGCTGGTTTTCTCGCACGCGCCGCAGTCCTGTGCGGTGGGCGTGCGCCGAAGAAATCTGCCGCCATATTCAAGCCGTTCGCGTTGGGATTTGTGACATTGGTTGCGCGCAAGCCGGAGCACGAGGCCAAAGAGATTGAGCTCAAGCTCGCATTCGATCCCGCCGACGCGCCCCGGATTTTGGACCATCCCCTGCTCGCGGACGCTAATGCCGTGCCTAAGAGGCGCGAGCTCTTCACCGTTTATTACGACACCGGCGACGATGTCCTGCGCCAGGCCGGCGTTTTCTTGCGGGTGCGTGCGACCGACGACGGCTATGTGCAGACTATCAAGACAGGCAATAAGGCCGAGTTCTTCGAGCGCAATGAATGGGAGCATCCTCTCCCAAGCTACGAGCCCGATCTTGCACATGCGGAAGGGACTGCGCTTGCTCCGTTGCTTATCCCCGAAGTTCGCGAAGGCTTAAACCCTCGCTTTCAAACCAGGTTCTGGCGCAAGGCCTACCAATTTCAACGAGATGCTACTGAGGTCGAGTTGGCCATCGACCAGGGCGAGGTCACTGCCGGCGTGCTGGCGGCGCCGATCTGCGAGCTGGAGCTTGAATTGAAGTCTGGTGACGCGCGGGCGCTGTTTCACCTGGCCCGCGAACTTGCCGAGACCCTGCCGTTGACCCTCGCCGTGAAGAGCAAGGCGGAGCGTGGGTTTGAGCTTCTCGACGGCGGCGACCATCGCATGGAGAAGGCGGGTGGCGTTGAGGTTGCGCCGGACAAGACCAACGCGGAAGCGTTCCGCACGATCGCGCGGAACTGTCTCCGCCAGATCGTGGCCAATACACCCGCCGTTCGCGATGGGTCTCCCGAAGCGCTGCATCAGATGCGGATCGGTCTTCGGCGCCTGCGTGCCGGCATCGCGCTGTTTACGAAAATGCTAGATGGTGAAGACCGCGAGTCCATCAAGGACGCGTTGCGATGGATCACGCAGGAGCTGGGGCCGGCACGCGATCTCGACGTCTTCATGGCGGACGTGCTTGAGCCGTTGCGTGCGGCGCATCCCGACAACGCGGAGGTCGCCGAGGCCCATCGTGATTTCATGACGCGGCGTGAAGCTGCCTACACCCGCGCCAAGGATGCCGTCGGTTCGGATCGTTTCCGCGGCGCGCTGCTCGACCTTACGGCTTGGATAGAGACTGGTGCATGGGCGGATTACGACAATGCGCGGTCAGGGCCGGCTCCCAGCGATCCCATCGCTGCCCACGGCGCCAAACAACTTTCCCGACTGCGTCGAAGGGTCAAGAAGAGTGGTGCAAATCTGCGCGATCTCACTGTGGACGAGCGGCACGAGCTTCGCATCCGCGCTAAGCGCTTGCGTTATGCAACCGAGTTCTTCGCCACGACGTTCCCCGGCAAGAAAAGCGATAAGCGCCGTTCGGAATCACTCTCCGCGCTTCGCGACCTCCAGGACTCTCTTGGTGTGTTCCACGACATCGCCACGCGCCAAGCCTTGCGTACCGCGGCGAAAGGGGACGCGTTTGCCCACCTACCCGGTCCGGATATGGCGGAAGAGAAAAAGCAGCTCAAAGAGGCGAGGCGCGCTTACGCTCGCTTCATCGAGGTCAAGGCATTCTGGAAGGCCTAAAGCCGCTTATTGCTCGACGATATGATGCTTGCCGACTGGCCTGACAGTGCTCGCCTGCGGGCCTGCAACGCCTTCCTTCTCGTCGATCGCTAGGCTCACCTCACTTCCCACCGCGAGCTTGTCGAATGCATCGCTGAGGACCGCGTTGCGGTGGAAGTAAATCTCTTGGCCATCGGTGATGGAAATAAAGCCGTAGTCGTCGAACAGCCGCGCGACCCTGCCATGCGGAGGTGCTGCATGCGTTTTGACGTCGCCGCGCTGCCGCCGCGTATGATCCTCAATACGCCGCACCGCTGCGTTGAAGGCATCGCGGACGGCCAGATAGACATCTTCATGGGCGTGGTCGAGTGGCTTGGCGTGATCGACCACCACGTCCTTGCCTCCCGGTAGGCTGACGTCGATATGCACGCTGTAAAGCTTGCCCTTGTGGTGATGACGGTGCGGCGCTTCCACCACAACGGTGCAGCCGATGATGCGGTCGTGGAAGCGTTCGAGCTTCGCTGCTTTCTCGCGGATACGAGCCTCCACCGCCGGCGATGGGTCCATGTTACGGAAGCTAATCTCTAAGGGGATCTGCATGAGCACCTCTTTCCTTCCCGGCTAAAAAACTATCTGGGCACATTGTGCGACAGAATGCAGAGAAATGGCGACACCTTCTTTGAGGCGGGTCAACTAGCGCGAACCGGGGCAGACTGGAGCCCTCGCGCCGGGCCTATTCGGTCCAAAACTCTAGCGCCGAAACAGGATCGCCAGGAAAAATCCTAGGCCGAGCGCGATGGCGAGCGTGGTGAGGGGGTCGCGTCTGACGGTGTCCTCTAAGGCGCCGAGCGCTTCATTGGCCTGATCCTGTAGATTTTCCGCCTGATGGCTGCCAGTGCGCTCGATCGAGCCCGCAAGGCTGTCGAGGTCTTTGCGCAAGTTCGCGAGGTGCTTGGCGATCTCTTCGATATTCTCGCTTAGAGCGTGCCGGTTCGGCATTTCAGCGTCGTTCGGGGCCATGTTTTCCTCCTGGCGGGCTGACTCTAGGCCTACATTGCGGCGTCGATAGAGCTAACACTATAGGGCGAACAACAATGCCATACTGGACGCTGATGGAAATCTGGCGAGCCGGGGCTTTTCCGTTCATGGTTGCTGGAGGCTAAACCTCGTC
>JAGPVD010000144.1 GCA_018067145.1 Methyloceanibacter sp. | reverse complement strand
CATCGCTCAACGGATAAAAGGTACGCCGGGGATAACAGGCTGATGATGCCCAAGAGTCCATATCGACGGCATCGTTTGGCACCTCGATGTCGGCTCATCACATCCTGGGGCTGGAGCAGGTCCCAAGGGTTCGGCTGTTCGCCAATTAAAGCGGTACGCGAGCTGGGTTTAGAACGTCGTGAGACAGTTCGGTCCCTATCTGCCGTGGGTGTAGGAGAATTGAGAGGAGCTGTCCCTAGTACGAGAGGACCGGGATGGACGCACCTCTGGTGGACCTGTTGTCGCGCCAGCGGCACAGCAGGGTAGCTAAGTGCGGACGGGATAACCGCTGAAAGCATCTAAGCGGGAAGCCTACCTCGAAACTAGTTCTCCCTTGAGAGCCGTGGAAGACCACCACGTTGATAGGCTGGGTGTGGAAGCGCAGCAATGCGTGAAGCTAACCAGTACTAATAGCTCGATTGACTTGATTGCTTTCATTGTCAGTGCCCATCCTTTTCATTGCGCTATCGCCCTCTGGGCTACTTGAGCGCGAATGAAAATGAGGATGAGTATGTTGAGACCAGATTTGAAACTGCCCTTTGCTGGCCTGGTGATTTTGGCGGAGCGTATACACCCGATCCCATCCCGAACTCGGCCGTGAAAAGCTCCAGCGCCGATGGTACTAAGTCTTAAGGCTTGGGAGAGTAGGTCGTCGCCAGGCTTGCTAAGGGTAGTTTCAAAACTAACGTTGCGCTCCGGCCTTGTGTCGAGTGAGTGCTTCATTGTCGCGCTACCGGCCTTTGGCCTAAGCGCGGCGGGCTCGAAAGAGCCCTCATCGAGATTGCGCGCTCGCTAGCGCGTTCCCTTTTTCACGAGTTGGCATTGCCAGAAATGGCCGCCACGAAGCAAGAACCGCCGTCGGAATTTTCCGCGGCGGTTTTTTCGTTTGTGGGGCGGCGTACGGATTTTTCGCGCTCGCGAGCATTGCAGGGCGGCAAGCACGCGGCCATAGTCCGGCCAATCCAACATACAACACGGGAGACGAAAGCAGGATGGCTGATCGCATTGTTATGAGAGTGGGCGAGAGTCTCGTCGCCGGCGGACCGCCCGGTACGGCCGCGGAGCCGGAAGTGGCTATCGGCGAGATGGACGGACCGTTTGGCACCGCCTTCGCCAATCTTCTTGGCGACCAGGTCAAGGGACACTCCCGCGTGCTGGCGCTGCTCAACACCGACGTCATGGTGCGCCCGCCGACCATTTGCGTCAGCAAAGTCACCGTCAACAATACGGCTTATACGAATATCCTCATGGGCACGGTGCAATACGCCACGGCCATGGGTGTGCTCGATGCCGTCCGCTCTGGTGACATCCCCAAGGACAAGGCCAACGATCTTGGCATCATCGTGTCGATCTGGCTCAACCCCGGCATCGTCGACGTCCAGGATCTCGATCACCAAGTGCTGTTCGACATTCACCGCAAGGCCACCACGCAAGCCATCCATAAGGCGATGGCGTATGAGCCATCGATTGACTGGTTGCTCGAGAACCAGGACAAGATCGTGCACAAATATTTCGAAAAGGGCCTCAAAGGCGAAGGCTAATCTGCGCCCCCACTTCGAGCGCGGAGTGCCTGTGCGGCCAATCTGTCTTAGTTTTGGGCACTTGAGCGTTGGCGCCGAAGTCGTAAGATGTGACGGTCTTTAAGGGCTCCAAACACTCACCTGCAGGCTATCAGCCAAAACTGGGGGAGAAGGGTGCTGCGCGTCCATGTTCGTGCCACGGAATCATGCGCATGTTGAAAGCGTAGCCTGAGTGAACAAGCATTGCCGTCCGCCTACGTGGCCGGCAGAAACCCGGAAGTTTGCTGACGCATGGCCTTTGACCCGCTTTTCCACCGCTCATCCAAATCTTCACGGCGTAAGTCTTGGCGATCCAAGTTCTCAGTCGCCGTGAGCGCCATAGCGCTTCTAAGCGCTGCCGCTGGTGTTGCGCTGTTGGCACATTCGAGCGTTTCGCGTGCCAACCCGCTCAACTCCTACAGCGTGTTCACCGATAGCGGTCCGGTCTCGCAAGAAGACAAGGACCGCCGTCGGGCGAAGCGCGACGCACTCCGTGACCGCTTCATCTCGCAATACCGTATGGACGTGGCATTCGTAAGCGAGGCCGCCGTCGCCGGACTGCAACGGGCTATCGTGCAGTATGAGCAGATCGTTGCCACGGGTGGTTGGCCGAGAGTTCGCGGAGATACGACGCTTCGTCCCGGTGACGCCAGTTCCGAGATTGCCACCATTCGCAAGCACCTCATTATCGAGGGCGATTTGCCGCCAGGCTCGCGCATGGGTTCGAGATTCGACGATGAGTTCCGCGACGGGCTTGCCCGGTTTCAAATTCGCAATGGCTTGCGGGTTTCCGGCTTCGTCGATAGGCGCACGCTCAAGGCCCTCAACGTCACGGCCACCGAGCGCTTGCATCAGCTGAAGACGAACGTGCCGCGTATCAAGAAGCACATGAGGATCAACAGGGCGTCGCGCTATGTTCTGGTCAACGTGCCGGCCTATACGGCGCAGGCGGTCGAAAAGAGCCGGTTCGTATTCGACAGCCCGGTTATCGTCGGCAAGCCATCACGAGCAACTCCGCAAATAACGGCGAGGATCGTCGAGGTCAATTTTTTCCCGACCTGGAGCGTGCCCGACAGCATCGCACGCAAGGACCTCATTCCCGCCATCCGTAAAAACCCCTCCTATTTTGCCGAGCAGAAGTTCCAGGTGATGCGGAGCTGGGGCTCGGCGCCGATTGATCCGGCGACGGTCGATTGGGCTTCGCCGAAATCGGTCAGCTATAAGTTCCGTCAGGCCCCGGGGCCGCAAAATGCGCTTGGCCTAGTGCGCATCAATATGCCGAATAAGCACTCCGTCTATATGCATGACACGCCGCTGAAGCGCCTATTCAATCAGAGCCTGCGTGCCTTCAGCTCGGGCTGTATCCGGGTCGAGAAGATATACGCGTTGTCCGCATGGCTGCTTGGGCCTCAAGGCTGGAGCCAAGCCAAAGTCGAGGCGCAGATTGCGAGCGGCCAGAGGAAAAACGTGAAGCTTCGGCACTCTGTGCCCGTGCACTTCGTCTATCTCACAGCCTTTGCCAATAGCAGCGGTGTTGCCCAATTCCGCCCTGACATCTATGGCAAGGATTCCCGTGACGGCGGGCTCGACGACCAACGGGATGCCGTCGTCGTATCAGAGAGCCGGGCCGTCACGCCTTAGGCTGGCCTTGGGTTTACTCAGTTTCTTGCAAATAGTTACGCCCTGCCGGGCGGCGACCGAGCGCCGCACGTGACACCAGGGCGCAAGACAGCTGGCCGGGCGCAGCATAAATATGGCGCTGTATTCACGGCAAAGGCCCCGATAGATGAAAATCTCCCCCGAGGAGGCAATGGCCCGGTTGTCCAGGTTGCACCTGGCCGAGATCGGCGTGGCCCTCACGCTTACGGTGGCAGCTTTGCTGTTTGCTGCCTGGACCGTGTGGGCTGCGGAGGCCAGCGGGGTTGCAGTCGCTGATGCCTGGGCGCGTCCGGCCTTCGGGCACGGGAGGGCCACGGCCGCCTACATGACCATCGTGAATAAGGGTGAGGAGGATGAGGTTCTTGTGGCCGCGCAGTCGCCAGAGGCCAAGTCGGTTGAGCTGCATCAGACCACAATGAAGGCAGACGGCGTCATGCAGATGCGCGAGGCCAGGGGTGGCTTTCCCATCGCGGCCGACACAACGCTCAAGCTCGCGCCCGGGGGCATGCATCTTATGATCATGGGGCTCGACAAGGCGCTTGCCGATGGAGGTCAGCTCAAGCTGACTCTCGAATTCGCCAATACCGGCCCGATCGAAATTGTCGTTCCGGTGCGTGCAAGTGCGCCGGAGGGCTCGGGTGCCGACCAATCCCATCACTAAATCACGTGCATGTCGCTGGTTGCCGGGTCGAGGGCGCCTCCTGCGTTCCTCGCAGGGCCCAACTGCCACGGTTATCTGTCGTGCGCATGTCGTGGTCAACGCAATTTCATCTGCCCGTTAAAGCAGCGCGTCACTTTCGTGTCCTGGAGAACAGCGCTCAGTGTCCATGCGCCTTTCTGTCGTCATGGCGTTTCCAAATATACGAATCTCGGGCGGGCTCTGGTTGGCCTTTGCGATCTGGCCGGCGTGAGGTGGTCGCGCAAGCGAACGCAGATGCCGCCTTTGGTTGAGGACGTGTCGGGCATCATCCCGCAAGCCCCGCAGCTCGAGATGGTCCACGAAATTCAGCTGAAAGCCAGCCGGTTTTCATCCTTGGTCAGGCCGCCGGGCTCGTGATTTACTCCCGCAACATCTATTTCATCTGGCTTGGAAAACGGGTGCCGGGGGAGGCAAAAATCGCGTAGACACTGATGCGCTAGGCCAGCCTTCAAGAGCCTGGCTATCAAGAGGCTTAGCCTCAAAGTGCCTTAGCGAGGCGGGAATCATGAGTGTGCGTCTTAAAGATCTCACGGTCGTCGAGCAATTGGTGCTGGCGTTCTCGCTGGTCGCCGTCGGGATTCTGCTCATCGACCCCTTCTTGCTGGAGCAGGCGCGGGCCTTGCCGCCGGGCGCGCGCGAGTTTTTCCGGTCGGTCACCCATATTGGCCGGTCGAATTGGATTTTGATCCCCACGGGTTCCGCGATCGCGCTGGCCATCGTGCTTCGGCGCAATCATGTGGGCTTCAGGAATTCAGCGGCCTATGGGCTGATCGCAAGCACGGTCGGATTTGTGTTTGTCAGCGTTGGCGGGGCAGGGCTCATCGCTGCTTTGTTCAAGAATATATTGGGGCGTGCGCGGCCCAAGCTGTTCGATACGGTGGGCCAGTTCGAGTTCCAGCTCTTTTCTTTCCAGCCGGACTACGCATCCATACCCTCTGGCCACGCCACCACCATTTTCGCCTTCGCCACGGTCTTCGCCATTTTGTGGCCGCGCGGACGGGTGCTTCTCTATACGGTTGCAGTCTGGATCGCACTCAGCCGGGTCTTCATCGGCATGCATTACTTCACCGATGTCGTGCTTGGCGCGGGCCTCGGTACCATTTTTCCTTACTTCGTGCGGGATAGGTTCGCGGCGCGGCGATGGCTGTTCGAGCGAACGCCCGATGG
>JAGPVD010000138.1 GCA_018067145.1 Methyloceanibacter sp. | reverse complement strand
CACGAGTGCGCCGCCGAGTTCCCACAGGCTTTGCTCCAAGATCACGGCCCCGCCGTCCCCGTTGATCGATCTCGCCACGACCAACAGCAAGCTAAAGGCGATCAAGCCCCAGGCGTCGTCCACCGCGACGATGCCAAGCAGCGTTTCAGTGAACGGACCTTTCGCGCGCTCCTGCCTGACGACGTCCTGGGTCGCGGCCGGCGCCGTCGCCGTTGCAATGCCGGCGAGCAGCAGCGCCAGGATGACCGGCGTTCCAACGGCCATCAGGCCAAGGCCGACAAGAATCGCCGTCAACACGACAACCACCAGCGAGACCGCAAGGATCGTCTTGCCGTGGCTGCGCAATTCGGGGAGAGACAATCGCCCGCCGAGAAGGAAGGCGACCATGGTCAGGGCGACCGAGGCGAGGAACTCGTACCAATCTTGAAATGCCTGCGGCAGCAAATCGAACCCGGACGGGCCAACGGCGAGGCCGAACAATATGAGGAGGGTCACGCGGGGCAGGCTCGTGCGGCGCCCGATCTCGTCAGCCACCAATCCGACAAGCAACAGCGCGCCGAGTGCGATCAGGAATGCATGCATATCCATCTAGACCGTTCAGCCCGTGAAGCAGATCAAGGAACCGGGCATTGTCAGAGTAAATCGGCTTGAGCCTCCTGGCGATGATCCTTAGCCTTCGACGAGGCATTGTCAGAGAGGTAAAGTCGCGTCGCAGCAAACGCTGCCGAGTTCGTTGGCCAAATATCCGCAACCACCGAGAGTTGACTCCAATTAATTCACGGTTCGAGGCCAAAGGAGGAGTGCCAGGACGATCGCCCACACAATACCCCAACCAATCCAAGTGATGGTTGGGTGAGCCGCTTGCCATTCCAGAATTCGCTTGTGAAATGTCACTAGAAATATCCCATGTGGTTTTGCGAAGGGCTTTTGGACGCACAGAACCGCACTGCCGCCCAGGCCGAGTGTCGTCAACTGGCGGCCTGAACGTCTCAGACCAGCAACCTTCGCAGGTTCGCTTAGATTTGTCTGACAATGCCTCCATCTGGCGTTCTCGCCGAATGTTGTTCTCGAACTCGGCGATTAACGCCAATATGCCCATCACTAATTTGCCAGTGAGTGATTTCGTTTCGAATTTTCGGATCAGCTATACGCCTCGGAGTTCCCATGCAGCCCGTCTTAGTATTGCAGCTGTTGGTTTTGGTGGCTGTGGCGAATGCGATCCCAGTCTTCGCCAAGAAGATCCTGGGGCGCGCGCTTTCGTGGCCGCTGGACGGTGGGGTTGTGTTTGTTGATGGCCAGCGCCTGCTGGGTGCGTCGAAGACCATTCGCGGAGTTTTTCTCTCTGTACTGACAACGCCCCTCGCTGCGGTTCTAATAGGGCTCGGGGGGCGGGTCGGCTTGGTGGTCGCACTGTCGGCCATGGCCGGAGATGTCGCGTCGAGCTTCGTGAAACGGCGTATGGGACTTCCTCCAAGCAGTATGGCGATTGGGATCGATCAAATTCCCGAGGCTCTCTTTCCGCTGCTCGCGGCTCGGTTGTTTCTTCCCGTCACAATTGTCGATGTCGCGGTGGGAACGGCAATATTCTTTGCTGGAAGCCTCGTGGTCTCCCGCATTCTATTCACGCTGGGCGTGCGTGATGAGCCCTATTGATCTGACTGGCAGAGCCGATGAAGGGTGATCTCAGGCGGGCAATTGAAGCGGACCGGCACTACGGACGAGCCGGCACCAACCGACGTATAGCCGATCATGCCGTGGTGCCGCCAGGGGCCCGATCCCAGAGCTCTTGGCAAGACCGCACTTAGCGTGATGGGGGTGCCACCGGGAAAGCATATCTGCCCGCCATGGGTATGGCCACTCAGCAGCACGTCGAAATCTGCGTGGGCAGCCTGCCGATAGATCTCTGGCGTATGCGTTACGAGAATCGAGAACTCTTCATGGGAAATGTTCTCGGCAGCCTTCTCGATGTTGTCCATGCGGTAGAAGTGAGCATCGTCGATACCGGCAAGATGGATGTGCTCTCCATCGCGTTCTATTGCCTCGGCCTCGTTGAGTAGCATCCTTATGCCCATCCCCTCCAACCCCGGCACCATGCGAATCGTGTCGTGATTACCGAGCACGCCGTAAACAGGCCCTTCTAGGGCAGCACACACTCTCGCGACGCCGGCTAGGCTTTCGTCGTAGGGTCCCCAGGTCTTGGCCCTATAGTCGCCTGTCAGAATACAAATGTCGTAGCGGAGGGTCTCGACGATCTGAATCACCCGCATCATCGCGGCTTCGCTCTGCTCCACGTGAAGATCGCTGATCTGAAGTATGGTGAAACCGTCGAAGGCCTTCGGTAGTTGCGGGGTGTGCATGGGATTATGCTTGAGCACCACTTTGCCAGCGTTACGCTGACCCCGCCAATAGAGACCACTAGCCATGAGGAGAGCCCGGATTACGGCTTGGCCGACGGGCATATTCTCAATATGGAAGAAATTAATGCCCTGTCCGAAGACCTGCGCCTCGTGATCGCTCTCGACGCCGAGACGCTGGCGTGCATGGCGACGCCCAAGGCGTTCCTCGAGCATATCTAGAACTTTGTCCTCTGACATCTGGCTTGGGCTGCTCCTTCAACGTGAAGACCTGGGCCAAACAAGGCTTCGAGCGCAAGGGCTCATTTTACGGTACCGGCCGCTTCTATTGAGGCACCAAATTGGAGTAGCATAGTCAATCAGCAACCTCATTACCCAACGCTTGGGTAGGTACAGTTGACCACTCTCGATGTTGGCTTGTGGCACTTAGCGGACATTGACTCAGCGGGGAGGGAGGTCCGCTATTGCTCAATGTAGACCTTAGCCGCGTCCGTCAGACAGCTATGGGTGGCAGGGTCAATTCGCGGTGGGCGGTGGGATCACTCGTCGGTGCGGAACGTGGAGAAACGGGGTGAGCGGCGCGGCCTCAACGATGAAGCGCCCCCGCGGGACGTCCAACGTCACGTGGCTTCGTTGGTCTGGCGTCTGCGAAGCGAGGCACGGATCAAAAAGAAAATGCCGCCTAGGGCAAGAAGTACCGGGACTCCGGTAAAGACGGACGTCAATAGCGTGATGTTGGCCGCATTCGCAGCGCCCTGGGCCACGGATGACGTGCACGCAATCCAGTCTCCGCTTTGCGTGCAACCGCCGAACGTCATGGCCGCCACGAGGGCAACAACACTGCCCACCACCAACACCAGTGCGAGGTAGCAGACGATACGTAGAATGAGAAATAGGCCCCTGCCCACTTTTGCCACCTTCAACGAAATTCTTGGTACCCAACGGCGATCCGGCCGCCGCTGTTCTAGCAGCATCAAGACGAGAGCCATCCTTGACCCGACGACTTTAGGGGAGGCATTTTCCCTTGGCTATCCCCGCACGCCTAAAATACCACCATCGCGTCATGCGCCAAGTTTAACGTGGCTAACGGTCTGTGGACAACGTACCCCTCAATTGCTTCCCGCAGGATCGTGCGGGAAAAAAAGGAGCGGGCGGCAATCACAGTGTCAGCAGCACCGTAGTGACCAAAGCCACAGAACCGACCCACGCGGTGACCAAGACGAGACTTGCTGCAATTGTCGCCAAGGCGTTCATGGCAGCACCAGTTGGTTAGGGATGCAATCGCAAGACATGTGGTTCTCAGAAGGTGGGAGCGGGGTTCCCTGAAACCCCGCGTCCCGGTGCCGGGAGAGGTTTTGCCAATGCCAGTTCAGGGCCTGACAGTGCACAATCTGCGCGTAGCTACCTGAACCCGTCATGAACCGAACGTGCAGGGGACGTTCAGCTAAGAGGGACGGACGTGGCGCGCTGACGCGGGCGAGCTGTTGAAGTAACGGAAAGGATTGCGCTTCGCCGGAGGCTAAGAAACCGCGCCAAGACGCTAGCCAATTTGCTCTGACAATGCCTCGTCTTGCGATGGGAGCCGTCTTATGCCAGTTGGTAGCGTCTACAAAGGGCCCGTGTGGCCGCTTGGATAGGAGAACGAGATATGAAACTGGGGAAACTCACCTGCGCGGCGATTGCGCTGACTTTTGGATTGGGTTTGAGCACCGCGCATGCCGAGGAAAGCTGGTTCGACAGCATCAAGAGTGCCTTAGGCCTGTCGGGGGATGAGGCCGACGGTGCCGCCGGCAAGGCGGAAGATGCCGCCAGCAGCGCCGGGGATGCGGCTGGGGAAGCTGCCGAGGGCGCCGCCAGCATGACCGAAGGCGCCGTGGAAGGTGCTGCCAGCATGGCCAAGGATGCCGCCGGTGGCGCCGTGGACATGGGCAAGGAAATGACCAAGGACGCTACGGGGGTGACCGAGGGCGCCGCCAGCACGACCGAAAGCGCCGTGGAAGGTGCTGCCAGCATGGCCAAGGACGCGGCCGGCAGCGCCGTAGACATGGGTAAGGAGATGACCAAGGACGCTATTGGAGGTGAAGGCGCCGGCGCAAGCGCGGCTCAATAGGAACCCACTGCTGCATAGAAGGCATGCCCCGTGCGCGGGGGTTTAGCGCGCCCTAGGGCGTTGTCAGAGTCTAGGTTTGTCTGACAATGCCGGCATCCGGATCTACGTATCGACCCTTATTGCGTGCCAGGGCGGCAGAACGGTTCTGTTTGAAGATGTTGCGGGGGTTGATGTGGCGGTCGTGGTTGAAGTGGTTGTGGATCGCGGCGTGGGTGGCGGCGAACTTTTGGAGAGTTTTCATGTCCCTGAACTTCGCCATCGCTCGTTCTCGTCGTCGGAACGGCTGGTGTGAATTCTCAGCCCGATTGTTGAGCCAACGACCGCACTCCTGATCGGCAGCATTGCCGATTACTTTCATTGCCGCACCGTAGGAGCGAAGCCGGTCAGTCACGAGCGAACCTGGCCGGCCATAGCGTTTCATCATCCTCTTGAGAAAATTCAGTGCCGCTTTGCGACCTCGGCGCTTCGTCGCGAAGACCTCCAGTACCTCGCCTTCGTGATCTACCGCACGCCACAGATAATGCGTCTCTCCATTGATCCTGACGAAGACCTCGTCCAGGTGCCAACGCCAGTGCGAAAACGACCGATGGCGAGGGCGTTGCTTCCTGATCTCGTTGGCGAAGATCGAACGGAAGCGATTCAACCAGAACCGCACCGTCTCGTGGCTGATATCGATGCCCCGCTCGAACAAAATATCCTCGACCTGCCGTAGCGACAGCGGATAGCGGACGTACAT
>JAGPVD010000137.1 GCA_018067145.1 Methyloceanibacter sp. | reverse complement strand
GGCGAGAGCTGTTTCCCCCGTGTACCGATGAACAAAGGATCGTCGGGCGAAAGCTTGGCCGGGCAGAGATCGAGATAGCGCTCGATGACTTGGCTCGTCAGCGGCAGAACTGGCACCACCCGCGTCTTGTCGCCCTTGCCCGTTACTCTCAGCATGTCACGCCCTTTTAGCGGCGCATCCTTGCGGCGCAGCGACAAGGCTTCAGAGATGCGCAAGCCCGAGCCATAAAGAAGCGTTAGGACAGCGGTGTCGCGGGCGATCACCCATTTCGGCGCGTCGGGCGCGGCGATGTCGCCGCTATCAATCAGTGCGGTGGCTTTCGGCGCGGTCAACGGCTTCGGCACGGAGTGAGGCAATTTGGGCAGCGACACGGCGCGGATGGCGTCGTTCTTGCCGAACCCCCGGCGTTCCAGGAAGCGATAGAACATGCGGAGTGCACTTAAGGCCCGCGCCAGGCTCCGGCTGCTCACGTCTTGACCCCGGCGCATGGCGAGGAAGGCACGGACATCGCGGGCCGACAGCGAGAACAGCAATTTAAGGTCCGGCGGCTGCGCGAAATGGCCGATGAGAAACTTCAGAAACTGGCCGAGGTCGCGGCGGTAGGCCTCGACCGTGTGGGCGGCGAGCTGGCGCTCGGTCAGCAGATAGACGAACCAGGCGTTGACCGCGCGTTCCACATCCGGCGCGACGCCCAATGCTTCTGCATTGGCCGCTTGCGTTTTGGCTTTGGCTTTGATGGCCATCCCGCCCCTCGACTTGCCCTTCACGCTACTATGGGTCGGTGAGTCGTTAACCATTGATTAACCCCGCGAGTGCGCGTTGGCCAAGACCAGCCCTAAGAAGTCCACCCAGACCGGCCTCCAGCTAGGCGAAACCGGCCCTGAGACCGTGCCCGTGCTGCTGCCGCTCGGCCTGCCGGCGGCCTACGACTATCTGGTGCCCGAGGGTGAGACGGTGGAGCCGGGTCAGTTCGTGGTCGTGCCACTAGGGCCGTCGGAATATATCGGTGCGGTGTGGCGGCGCGAAGAAGGCGCCGAGTCACCGAAGATCGCGACGAAGAAACTTCGCGAGATCGTCGAAATCCTCCACGACGTGCCGAAGCTGCCGCCGGTCTCGCTCGATTTCGCCGACTGGGTCGCCAATTACACGCTGGCGCTCCCCGGCATGGTCTTGCGCATGATGATGAGCGCGAAGGCCGCGTTTCAACCGCCGGCGCCGCGCTATGGCGTGCGACTTGTGGGCGAGCCGCCGGAGCGCATGACGCCGGCCCGGGCCCGCGTGATGGAAGCGGCGGCCAGCGGCCTCGTCTGGGTGAAGTCGAGCCTGGCGGAAGCGGCGGGCGTCAGCCCCGGCGTCATCGACGGCCTGGTGGATGCGGGCACGCTTACCGCCGAGCCCCTGCCCAACTGGCATGCGCTGCCGCTCGATCCGTCGCGCGAACGCGCCAAGCTTAGCGAGGCGCAAGCCGAAGCTGCGGACGAACTCGTGGCCCACGCGAAGAACGGATTCGCCGTCAGCCTGCTTGATGGCGTCACCGGATCCGGCAAGACGGAAGTTTATTTCGAAGCCATCGCGCAGGCTCTTGAGCGGGGCCAGCAAGCGCTTGTGCTGATGCCCGAGATCGCGCTGACCAGCCAGTTCATTGCCCGCTGCGAAGAGCGCTTCGGCGCCAAACCCGCCGAGTGGCACTCCGGTGTCACGCCGTCGGTGCGCGGACGCGTCTGGCGCGCGGTGGCTGAAAACAAGGCAAAACTGGTGGTTGGCGCCCGCTCGGCGTTGTTTCTGCCCTTCCCCGATCTCGGCCTCATCGTGGTCGATGAGGAACATGACCAAGCCTACAAGCAGGTCGACCGCGTGGCTTATCAGGCGCGCGACATGGCCGTGGTCCGCGGACATCTCGGCAATTGCCCGGTGATCTTGAGCTCCGCCACGCCGTCCATCGAGAGCCTGGTGAATGCCGAGCAAGGCCGCTACCGGCATATCCGTTTGGCCACGCGCTACAAGGCGGCGAGCCTGCCGGCGATCCAAGCCATCGACATGCGCAAAGCTCCGCCCGAGCGCGGCGCGTGGCTGTCGCCCGCGCTTACCGAAGCAGTCACTGAGACTTTGGAGCGCGGCGAGCAGGCGCTGCTGTTCCTCAATCGCCGTGGCTATGCGCCGGTGACGCTCTGCCGCAAATGCGGCTACCGTTTTGAGTGTCCCAACTGCTCGGCCTGGCTCGTGGAACACCGCTTCCGCCGACGGCTCGAATGTCACCATTGCGGCAAGTTCCTGCCGATCCCGGATGAATGCCCAAGCTGCGGCGCGGAAGAATCACTCGTCGCTTGCGGCCCCGGCGTCGAACGCATCGCCGAGGAAGTGGCCGCACGCTTTCCCGACGCGCGTCGTGTGCTGTTGTCGAGCGATATGACGCCCTCCATCGCGGATCTGCGCGAGACCTTGCGGGAGATCGAAGACCGCGAGGTGGACATCATCATCGGCACCCAGCTGGTGGCCAAGGGCCATCACTTTCCGGGACTAGCGCTGGTCGGTGTGATCGATGGCGATCTCGGGCTGGCGCAGGGAGACCCGCGCGCCGGCGAGCGTACCTTCCAGCTGATGTGCCAAGTGACGGGACGGGCGGGCCGCGACGCCATCAAAGGCCGGGGCCTGATCCAGACCTATTTGCCGGAGCATCCAGTGATCGCTGCGCTCGTGGCCGGCGATCGCGACAGCTTCTATGACCGGGAAATCGATGCCCGCCGGGAGGCAGGAATGCCGCCTTTCGGGCGGCTGGCGGCCATTTTGGTCACCGCCGGCTCCCGCGAAGCGGCAGAAACCTATGCCCGCAATGTGGCCCGCGCCGCGCCGGAAGCTGAAAAAATCCAGGTTTTTGGGCCTGCCGAGGCACCGCTTTCGGTGATCCGAGGCCGCTATCGCTATCGGCTTTTGGTCAAAGCCCCGCGTGAGGCCGACCTTCAAGCCTATTTGCGGTTGTGGACCGCGCAAATTCCTAAGGCCCGAGGCGATATCCGCCTCACCGTCGATATCGATCCCTACAGCTTCCTCTAGGCTGTCCAAATGGGTACACGAAGACGCAGGGCGGGCGCTCGATATTGCGCCCGCTTTCCCCCCGTGTTACAGGCTCCGCGGGGTTTCCGAGGGACGTTTTCGGGGGTTTTGTCCGGTGGCGCGGGAGCTCTAATCCCAGCATTTTCCGGGGTCCGAGGGCGGGACGGCTAAGTTAGCGCCCGACCCTGAGCAAAAGGCGTTTTTTCAAAGTGGCAAGCGAGGCTCATCCCGTATCAGGCGTAGCAAGCCGCTACGCTACCGCGCTGTTCGAGCTTGCCCTTGATGCCAAGGCGCTGGAGCAAGTCGAGACCGACCTAAATCGTTTCGGCGAGGCGCTAGACGCCGTCGGCGACATGGAGCGGCTGGTAAAAAGCCCCATGTTTTCCGCCGAAGAGCAGGGCCGGGCTCTCGCCGCCATTCTCGATGAACTCAAGATCGAGGGCTTGACCAAGAATTTCCTACAGCTCGTCTCTAAGAACCGCCGCCTGTTTGCCACGCCCGACATGATCCGCGGTTTCCGCGCCATGCTCGCAGACCACCGGGGCGAGACGAGCGCCACGGTCACGGCGGCAACCAAACTTACCGACGCCCAAGTCACCGCGCTCACGCAGGCACTGAAAGCCGCGCTCGGCAAGGACGTCATACTCGATCAAATCGTCGATCCAAGTCTGATTGGCGGGCTCACCGTCAAAGTGGGCAGCCGCATGATCGACACTTCCCTTCGTACAAAGCTCAACAGTCTCAAGCACGCCATGAAAGAGGTTGGCTAATGGATATCAGGGCCGCCGAGATCTCCACGATTCTCAAGGACCAAATCAAGAATTTCGGTCAGGAAGCTGAAGTTGCCGAAGTCGGCCAAGTGCTTTCTGTCGGTGACGGCATCGCGCGCGTTTACGGCCTCGACAATGTCCAGGCCGGCGAGATGGTTGAATTCGCCGACGGCACGCGCGGCATGGCGCTGAACCTCGAGATCGACAATGTCGGTATCGTGATCTTCGGCGACGACCGCGAGATTGGAGAAGGCGACATCTGCAAGCGCACCGGCGCCATCGTGGAAGTGCCAGTCGGCAAGGGCCTGCTTGGCCGCGTGGTCGACGCGCTCGGCAATCCCATCGACGGCAAGGGCCCGATCGACTCCGACGAGATGAGCCGCGTGGACGTGAAGGCGCCGGGCATCATTCCCCGCCAGTCGGTACATGAGCCCATGCAGACCGGCCTGAAAGCCATCGATGCGCTGATCCCAATTGGTCGTGGCCAGCGCGAGCTGATCATTGGCGACCGTCAGACCGGTAAGACCGCCATCATCCTCGACGCCATCCTCAATCAGAAATCGGTCAATGAGCGCAACGACGAGAGCGCCAAGCTCTATTGCATCTACGTGGCCATCGGCCAGAAGCGTTCGACCGTGGCCCAGTTCGTTAAGGTGCTCGAGGAACAGGGCGCCCTGCCTTACTCCATCGTTGTTGCCGCCACGGCCTCCGACCCGGCGCCGATGCAGTTCCTGGCGCCGTTCACCGGTTGCGCCATGGGCGAGTATTTTCGCGACAACGGCATGCATGCCCTCGTCGCTTATGACGATCTTTCCAAGCAGGCCGTGTCCTATCGCCAGATGTCCCTGCTGCTGCGTCGCCCGCCTGGACGCGAAGCCTATCCCGGCGACGTTTTCTATCTCCATTCTCGTCTTCTTGAGCGCGCCGCTAAGCTCAACAAAGACAATGGTTCTGGCTCGCTGACCGCATTGCCGGTGATTGAGACCCAAGCCAACGACGTGTCGGCCTATATCCCGACCAACGTGATCTCCATTACCGACGGTCAGATCTTCCTTGAGACCGACCTGTTCTATCAGGGCATCCGTCCTGCGGTGAATGTCGGCCTGTCAGTGTCGCGTGTGGGCTCAGCTGCCCAGGTCAAAGCGATGAAGCAGGTGGCCGGCAAGATTAAAGGTGAGCTCGCGCAGTATCGTGAGATGGCCGCCTTCGCCCAGTTCGGTTCGGACCTCGACGTCACGACCCAGCGCCTGCTTAATCGCGGCGCGCGCCTTACCGAGCTTCTGAAGCAGGCGCAGTTCTCGCCGCTAAAGGTCGAAGAGCAAGTGGTCGTGATTTATGCCGGCGTGAACGGTTATCTCGATGACATCGAGGTCTCCGAGGTCGGCCGCTTTGAGGATGAGCTGCTCCGCTTTGCTCGCTCCGATCATGCCGACATTCTTGATGAAATCCGCGACAAAAAAGAGATCTCCAAAGAGCTTGGTGAAAAGCTCAAAAAGGCGGTCGATAAGTTCGCCAAGGCTTTTGCGTGAGTTGATCCATGGCGTCGCTTAAAGAGCTCCGCACCCGTATCGCCTCCGTTAAGGCGACTCAGAAGATCACCAAGGCCATGCAGATGGTGGCCGCGGCGAAGCTTCGCCGTGCGCAGACCGCTGCCGAGGCGGCCCGGCCTTACGCCTCTCGCATGGAGTCGGTTCTGTCCAATCTCGCCACGGCGCTCGAAGGCCGGGAGGGCGGTCCGCCGCTCATGGTTGGCACGGGCAAAGACGCCGTCCACCTGCTTGTGGTTTGCACCTCGGAGCGCGGGCTTTGCGGCGGCTTTAACTCCTCAATCGTCCGGCTTGCGCGCACCCACATCAATCGGCTGCTGGCCGAGGGCAAAGAGGTCAAAATCGTCTGCGTCGGCAAGAAGGGTTACGACCAGCTTGCACGCCAGTTCAAATCGCTGATCATCGACACGGTCGAATTCCGAGGCGTCCGTCAGATTGCTTTCGAAAATGCCGAGCAAGTTGGGCAAAAAGTGCTCTCCATGTTCGACGAAGGCAGCTTCGATGTCGCCACGCTGTTTTTCTCGCGCTTCAAGACGGTGATGACCCAGATACCAACCGCGCAGCAGATCATTCCGGCAACGATCCCGGAAGACGCTTCGTCGGCTGGAGCCAGCCTCGAGGGCGCCGTCTACGAATACGAGCCCGACGAGGACGAGATCCTCACAGAGCTGCTGCCGCTCAATATCTCGGTGCAAATCTTCAAGGCGCTGCTCGAGAACGCAGCTTCCGAACAGGGCGCACGCATGAGCGCCATGGATAGTGCCACCCGCAATGCTGGTGACATGATCGACAAGCTCACAATGCTCTACAACCGCAGCCGCCAAGCACAGATCACCAAGGAGCTGATCGAGATCATCTCCGGCGCCGAAGCGCTATAAATCACGACAGACCGAAGGAAGTCTCCAATGGTAAAGAAGTCCCCCGTGGTCGCAGAGACCAAGACGCAAGAGAAAAAGATCGCTCGCGGCGATGGCCCCAAGGGCCGGGTACGCCAGGTCATGGGCGCCATTGTCGACGTTCAATTCGGCGATGAGCTGCCAAAGATTCTGAACGCACTAGAGACCGACAATCACGGCACGCGGCTGGTGCTCGAAGTGGCCCAGCATTTGGGCGAGAACACCGTTCGGACCATCGCCATGGACGCGACCGAAGGTTTGGTGCGCGGCCAGGAAGTGGTCGACAGCGGCGAGCCGATCACCGTGCCCGTCGGTGAAGAAACGCTCGGCCGCATCATGAACGTGGTCGGCGAGGCGGTCGACGAGGCCGGCCCGATCAAGACCGCCGAAAAGCGGCCCATCCATGCGCCCGCACCGTCTTACGTCGATCAGTCGACCGAAGCCGAAATTCTGGTGACGGGCATTAAGGTCGTGGACCTGCTCGCGCCTTACGCCAAAGGCGGCAAGATCGGCCTGTTCGGTGGCGCCGGCGTTGGTAAGACCGTGCTCATTCAGGAGCTGATCAACAACATCGCCAAGGCTCACGGTGGCTACTCGGTGTTCGCCGGTGTCGGCGAGCGTACCCGCGAAGGCAACGACCTATATCACGAGTTCATCGACTCCGGCGTCAACAAGAACCCCCACGAGAACAAGGGTTCGACCGCCGGCTCGAAATGCGCCCTGGTGTATGGCCAGATGAACGAGCCGCC
>JAGPVD010000175.1 GCA_018067145.1 Methyloceanibacter sp. | reverse complement strand
ATCCACAACCACTTCAACCTCGACCGCCACCTAAACCGCCGCGACGTCTTCAAGCAGAACCGCGCTGCCGCCCTGGCCGAGTGGCGTCAGCTAGCGGTCTGAACGCCTCAGACCAGCACCCCTCGCAGGCCCGTTCATGTTTGTCTGACAATGCCGATTTTCGGAAAGGACAGTCAGCGATGTCGATGGTTCTAGAGCCACGCATCAAGACACCAGAACCGGTGCTTGACGGACGTATTTTTCACTATCGATAGAATTCACAATAAAATCCGCCACATCTGCGCGAGAGATGAATCCGTTGTGCCACTGCGAAGGTTTAACGAGCACCTTGTAGTGACCCGAGCGTGGCCCGTTGGTTAATATGCCAGGCCGCACAATCGTCCAGTCGAGCCGGCTGTTCTTGATCAACCGCTCTTGGACACCTTTATCGTCATAGGCCCGGCCAAGGAATAAGCGGAAGGGCACGAACTGCAGACAGCTGATTGCGTCGCGACTGTCGCCGGCGCCGAAGCCAGTCACTGTGATCAGACGCTTTATGCCGCGCCGTTCCATGGAGGAAACGAGGATACGTGTCGCATCGGAGAACAGGCTCACGGGCTGAAATAGGTCGCCCGCGCCGACGCCCAAGGCCTGAACGACAACATCGATGTCGCCTAAGGCTGCGTCAATATCCGCCTCACTCAGGGCATCGCCGCGACGTTTTTCCAGGTTGGCATCAAAAACGTCGATCCGGTTCGCCGAACGCGAAAAAGCTCGAACTTGATGGCCGACAGCAATAGCTTGCCTTAATGCCTCAAAACCGATGCCCTTTGAGGCTCCGACAATCAGTACGTGAGCCATTTCAATCGGTCCACCGTGCTAGCCAATGGCTTGTAGCGGATGCTCGCTTTCACCATAGAACAGTTTCCCCTTTGTAATCGAGAAAGCCGCCAGAATCATCTGGCCGAAGTTGGTTGATAACTTTGAGCAGACGCTCAGCAGCAGTACTTGGAGACTGAATATCAAGCCCGTGTTTCCTGAAAGGCGCGGACAATGGCGTATCGACGGTCCCCGGATGCAACGCAACGCAGATCGAATCAGAACTCTGACGCCTTAGTTCGATAGCAGCGGTGCGCACGAACTGGTTCAGTGCTGCCTTAGAGGCGCGGTAGCTGTACCAGCCGCCTATCTGATTGTCTCCGATGCTTCCCACTCTTGCTGAAAGCGTTGCGAACACGGATTTACCCCTACGTGGCAGTCTCGGGAGAACGTGCTTCATTATCAATGCCGGCCCAACTGAGTTTAGCGCGAAAGCGCGGGCGAGTTTGATTGGCTCAATTTCACGCCACGTCTTCTCCGGCTGCTGGATGGCGTCATGGAGAAACCCCGTGGCATCTATTACAAGCCGAATATCTCCAACATCGGAGGCATGCTTCGCAGCACGCGCGAGACTAGCTTCATCCTGCAGGTCGACAGCAGGTTCGCTATTTCGGCTGAACGTAACGACCTGGACAAAAGCGGCGCTGCGCCGAAGCTGATCGACAAGAGCGTGTCCGATCCCCCCGCTAGCGCCGAAAACAAGCGCATTACCGCCGAGCGGAAATGAACTTAACTCCACACCGTGAGGCGTTGTCATCGACCTCGCCACGTCTGCACCGCGCCAAACAGGTATGAGAGCAAAGGCCGGAACGGCAAGAAAATTCGATAAGCGATCTCTAGTAACGGCGTCATGCCAGGCAGGGCCGCTACGCGTGCGGCCCAACGCCAGTTCGGCAGAACGTGCCAGATGCTGATGAAGGCGGCCGCGCCAGATACAAGCGTTTCGTCAATGTTGCGGACGTGGAAACGGGCCATGGCTTGTTCGCGTGTCAAGTCTTCGGGAACGCCTTCCGAAATGTCGTAAAAAAGAAGAGCATCGGCGCCTTCTTGTCTGCTGTAGTGATCAATCTCCGCCCGGCACAAAGGGCAGGATCCATCAAAGTACACCGTTAGCTTCGTCTGCCCAGATGACACGCGCCTTGCCCTTCCGGTTTTCGTTAATGAGTTAGCGTGACAATGCCCAGTCATTCCGGATCACTCTATCGTCACCATCAGCGCAAGTGTTGATTGATGCCGCGGTTGCAGCTTTCCCCAGACCGCCCTACGTCTGCGTGCCGCTTCATCGTTTGTCTGACGAACTGGAAAAAAAGAGGCCCCTACGCGGGGGAGCGCGGGGCCTCTTCGGTTCCTTCGAGAACGGTGATGGGGAGGGGACCGATCCATCACATTGAGTTCCTCCGAGGAACTGAGACGGGTGCAGTGAACCCATCACGCGAGCGGTCAAATGATCAGTTGCCGCTGTCTAATCCCTATCTCATGCCGGGAGTGTTGATTGCGTGGGGATTTTCGAAATTCTCAGCCATGACCGGCGAAGCGGCGGACGCAAAGGCTAAGGCAACTGCAATCAGAGCTATTTTCATCGTATTTTCCTTTCCGAGTTTTCCGAACCAGAGTTATTCATACAGGTCAATCGGGAGTGATCACCATGCACATTATCGTGATATGAAATAACAGTTTCATATAGATACAAACTTCGTTCGGTATGATCGTCAGAGGAAAATTGGAGCTACGACTCTCTCCATCCAGGTTGATTGGTCACAGCTTCACCTGCCACGCATCGAAGAATGAGCTGGCTAATGCGGCACAGGTTCCTGGCGTTGCAGCTGCTACTGGACCACCGGTAAGAGCTGTCTCAGCTTCCCCAGCCAGCGTTCGAGACGCGCAAGGTTGACCCCTAGGTCGCTGTGTCCGAGCTGGGACCGCGAGTAAATCGCCAAGGTGCTGCTGCCTTCGGGCTGCTCGATGTAGCGCACCACTATCGTGTCGGGAAATTGCATTAGCGCACTCCGCTGTATGTACCGCTCGGTCAACGCCGTGTCATTGGTCTCGATGAGAGCGATCCTTTGCTCTGAGGCAATGAGTTTTGCCATGGCGACCCGCAATGCAGCCACATCAACCCCGAACAAAGGCGGCACCAAATTGCTCCTCGCT
>JAGPVD010000124.1 GCA_018067145.1 Methyloceanibacter sp. | reverse complement strand
GCGCTCCACCCATGGCGTGAACTGTACCGGTTCATGTTCGTGGAAAGTCTACGTCAAAGGCGGCATCGTCACCTGGGAGACGCAGCAGACCGACTATCCGCGCACGCGGCCTGAGCTTCCTAATCATGAGCCGCGCGGTTGTGCGCGAGGCTCGAGCTACTCCTGGTACCTCTATTCCGCCAATCGGGTGAAATATCCGCTGGTCCGCTCGCGCTTGGTCAAGCTGTGGCGCGAGGCCCGTACGACGCTTGCACCTGTCGCCGCTTGGGCTTCGATCGTCGAGAACGCGGAAAAGCGCGCCACATATATCGAGAAGCGTGGCCTTGGCGGCTTCGTCCGCTCGACCTGGGACGAGGTCAACGAGATCATCGCCTCGGCCAACGCTTACACGGCAAAAACCCACGGACCTGACCGCGTATTCGGCTTCTCGCCGATCCCGGCCATGTCGATGGTAAGCTATGCTGCGGGCTCGCGCTATCTGTCGCTGCTCGGCGGCGTCTGTATGTCGTTCTATGACTGGTATTGCGACCTACCGCCTGCCTCGCCCCAAACCTGGGGTGAGCAGACCGACGTTCCCGAAAGCGCCGATTGGTATAATTCCGGATTTCTGATCCTGTGGGGATCGAATGTCCCCCAGACGCGCACGCCCGACGCTCATTTCTATACGGAAGCGCGCTATCGCGGCGCCAAGAGCGTCGTGGTCACGCCCGACTATTCCGAGGCCGCGAAATTCGCAGACCTTTGGGTGCATCCGAAACAAGGCACCGACGCGGCCCTTGCCATGGCGCTTGGCCATGTCATTGCGCGCGAGTTCCATGTCGAACGCAAAGTTCCCTATTTCGTCGATTACGTCCGCCAATATACCGACATGCCGATGCTCGTCCGCCTCGTTGAGACCGACGGCCGGCTGGTGCCGGAGCGCTTCGTGCGCGCCAGCGATCTAGACGGCGAGCTGGGCGAGACGGCCAACCCCGAATGGAAGACGCTCGCGTATGACGAAAATTCGGGCGAAGTCGTCGCGCCGAACGGAAGCGTCGGGTTCCGCTGGGACGATAGCGGCCAGTGGAACCTTGAGGAGAAAGACGGCAAGGGCGGCGACACGAAACTGCAGCTTTCGCTCGCCGACATCCGCGACGATCTCGCCGATGTCGCCTTCCCCTATTTCGGCAATCGCGAGCACGATCATTTCGCCGGAACCGACCATCCGGACGTGCTGATGCGCAAAGTGCCCGCCAAGCGCATGAAGCTGAAGGACGGCGAAGCGCTGGTGGCCAGCGTCTACGACCTGTTCATGGCCAATTACGGCGTGGATCAAGGCTTCGGTGGCGAACATATCGCCAAGTCTTACGACGACATGGAGCCCTATACGCCGGCATGGGCCGAGCACATTACCGGCGTGCCTCGCGATAGCATCATTACCATCGCCCGGGAGTTCGCCAGCAACGCCGAGAAGACCAACGGGCGCTCCATGGTTATTGTCGGCGCCGGTCTGAACCACTGGTACCACATGGACATGAACTACCGCGGCATCATCAACATGCTGGTGATGTGCGGTTGCGTCGGGCAGTCGGGTGGCGGCTGGTCCCATTATGTCGGGCAAGAGAAGCTGCGTCCGCAGACGGGCTGGCTCCCCCTCGCCTTCGGCCTAGATTGGAGCCGTCCGCCACGGCAGATGAACTCAACGTCGGCCTTCTACGCGCATACCGATCAATGGCGGTACGAAACGCTTGGCGTGTCCGAGATCGTCTCGCCCACCGCACCGGCGGGTCCCTGGGACGGGGCGTTGATCGATTATAATGTGCGGGCCGAGCGCATGGGCTGGCTGCCGTCCGCGCCGCAGCTTGAGACAAACCCGCTGACCATCGCGGCCAAGGCGGAAGCTGCCGGCCAGGAGCCTAAGGACTATGTCGCCGCCGGGCTCAAATCCGGCGAACTCAAGATGTCCTGCGAAGACCCGGACAAGCCGGCCAACTGGCCACGCAATCTGTTCGTCTGGCGCTCCAACCTGTTGGGCTCGTCCGGCAAGGGCCACGAATACTTCCTGAAACATCTGCTTGGCACGTCGAATGGCTTGATGAGCAAGGATCTCGGCGAGACCGGCGCGCAGAAGCCAGACGAAGTGGCCTGGCATGACAATGCACCGGAAGGAAAGCTCGACCTGCTCGTGACCATCGACTTCCGCATGTCGACCACGTGCATGTATTCCGACATCGTGCTGCCGACGGCGACTTGGTACGAGAAGGACGATCTCAACACCTCGGACATGCACCCCTTCATCCATCCGCTCACGGCGGCGGTCGATCCGGTTTGGGGTTCGCGCAGCGACTGGGACATCTACAAGGGCATCGCCAAATCCTTCTCCGAAGTGGCGCCGGAAGTGCTCGGTGTGGAGAAAGACGTTGTGCTCGCCCCCATCCTGCACGACACGCCTGGCGAAATGGCGCAAGCCCTCGACGTGAAGGACTGGAAAAAGGGAGAGGTCGACCCCATCCCTGGCAAAACCATGCCGCAGGTCGCGGTCGTAGAGCGTGATTATCCCAATCTCTACAAGCGCTTCACGTCTCTCGGGCCGTTGATGAACAAGCTCGGCAATGGCGGCAAGGGCATCAATTGGAACACCGAGCACGAGGTTGATTTCCTCAAGCGGCTGAACGGCGAAGTCGAGGAGGAAGGCGCGACCAAGGGCTTGGCGCGCATCGATACCGCCATCGACGCCTGCGAAGTCATTCTCACCCTCGCACCTGAGACGAACGGCGAAGTGGCAGTGAAGGCCTGGGAGGCGCTCGGCAAGACCACAGGCCGCGAACTGACCCATCTCGCCATTCACAAAGAAGACGAGAAGATCCGCTTCCGGGATTGCGTCGCTCAACCTCGCAAGATCATCTCTTCGCCAATCTGGTCGGGCTTAGAGTCCGAGAAGGTCTGCTACAACGCCGGCTACACCAACGTGCACGAGCTGATCCCGTGGCGGACGCTCACCGGCCGCCAGCAGCTCTACCAGGACCATTTGTGGATGCGCGCCTTTGGTGAGGGCCTTTGCGTCTATCGCCCGCCGATCGATACCAAGGCGGTGAAGCCGGTCATCGACCGCAAGCCGAACGGCAACAAGCCGGTCATCCTCAACTTCATCACGCCCCATCAGAAATGGGGCATCCACTCCACCTATACCGACAACCTGCTGATGCTGACCCTGTCGCGCGGCGGACCGATCGTCTGGATCAGTGAGATCGACGCCGAGAAAGCCGGCATCGTCGACAATGACTGGATCGAGGCCTTCAACGCCAACGGTGCACTCACGGCGCGCGCCGTCGTCTCCCAGCGCGTCAAGGAAGGCATGTGCATGATGTATCACGCGCAGGAGAAGATCGTGAACACGCCGGGCTCCGAACAGACCGGCAAGCGCGGCGGCATCCATAATTCGGTGACGCGGACAATCGTGAAGCCCACCCACATGATCGGTGGCTACGCGCAGCAGGCTTACGGCTTCAACTATTACGGCACCGTCGGCTCCAACCGCGATGAGTTCGTCATCGTGCGCAAGATGGCGGAGGTCGATTGGCTGGAGAGGCCCTTCGCTGACGGCCCCGCTCAAAAATCCCCATTGGAGGCCGCAGAATGAAAATCCGCGCACAAATCGCGATGGTGCTGAACCTCGACAAGTGCATCGGCTGCCATACCTGTTCGGTCACCTGCAAGAACGTGTGGACCAGCCGCGAAGGCATGGAATACGCGTGGTTCAACAATGTTGAGACCAAGCCCGGCATTGGCTACCCGAAGGAATGGGAAAACCAGGAACGCTGGAACGGTGGCTGGCGGCGCAAGAAGAATGGCGAGATCGAGCCGCGGATCGGCGCCAAATGGCGCGTGCTCGCTAACATCTTTGCCAATCCCGACCTGCCCGAGATCGACGACTATTACGAGCCCTTCACTTTCGACTACGACCACCTGCAAAAGGCGCCAGAGCTAGAGACCATGCCCACGGCGCGACCACGCTCGCTTATCAGCGGCAAACGCATGGAGAAGATCGAGTGGGGCCCGAACTGGGAGGAAATCCTCGGCGGTGAATTCTCCAAGCGCTCAGCCGATGTCAATTTCGATGGCATACAGAAGGAAATTTACGGCCAATTCGAAAACACCTTCATGATGTATCTGCCGCGGCTGTGTGAGCATTGCCTCAACCCGACCTGCGTCGCGTCATGCCCGTCTGGCGCCATCTACAAGCGCGAAGAGGACGGCATCGTCCTCATCGATCAGGACAAGTGCCGCGGCTGGCGCATGTGCATCTCCGGCTGCCCCTATAAGAAGATCTACTTCAACTGGAAATCGGGTAAATCCGAGAAGTGTATCTTCTGCTTTCCACGCATTGAGTCCGGCCAGCCCACCGTTTG
>JAGPVD010000122.1 GCA_018067145.1 Methyloceanibacter sp. | reverse complement strand
AATCCTCGGCGGTGAATTCTCCAAGCGCTCAGCCGATGTCAATTTCGATGGCATACAGAAGGAAATTTACGGCCAATTCGAAAACACCTTCATGATGTACCTGCCGCGTTTGTGTGAGCACTGCCTGAACCCGACCTGCGTGGCGTCCTGCCCCAGTGGTGCAATTTACAAGCGTGAAGAAGACGGAATCGTTCTGATCGATCAGGACAAGTGCCGTGGCTGGCGCATGTGCGTGTCCGGCTGCCCCTACAAGAAGATTTATTACAACTGGTCGAGCGGAAAGTCCGAGAAGTGCATCTTCTGCTTCCCGCGCATCGAGGCCGGTCAGCCGACCGTTTGCTCGGAGACCTGCGTCGGCCGCATCCGCTATCTCGGCGTGGTGCTTTACGACGCCGACCGTATCGAAGAGGCAGCGAGCGTTGCCGACGACGAGGATCTCTATGAGGCGCAGCTCTCGATCTTCCTCGACCCCAACGATCCGGCGGTGATCGAGCAGGCTTACGCCGATGGCGTACAACACGACTGGCTCGAAGCTGCCAAAAACTCGCCGGTGTGGAAGATGGCGATGGACTGGAAAGTCGCCCTGCCGCTACACCCCGAGTACCGCACACTGCCGATGGTCTGGTACGTGCCGCCGCTCTCCCCGATCCAATCGGCGGCGGAGGCCGGCACGATCGGCACGATCGGCGAGATGCCCGACATCCGCAGCCTCCGCATTCCACTCAAATATCTCGCCAATTTGTTCACGGCCGGAAAAGAAGAGCCGGTGGCGCGGGCGCTGGAGCGCATGGTGGCTATGCGCGCCTATATGCGGAGCAAGACCGTCGAGGGCGTGACCAATGAGGACATCGCCAAGCAGGTCGGCCTTACGCCTGAGCAGATCGACGAGATGTACCAGATCATGGCCATCGCTAATTATGAGGACCGTTTCGTCATCCCGACGGCTCATCGCGAGCTTGATGAGGACGCCTTCGACCTGCGCGGCTCTTGCGGCTTCTCCTTCGGCAATGGTTGCTCGGGTGGAACGACCGAACCGAACCTGTTCGGACCGCCGAAGAAGCACGTTAAGACACCGATGGAGGTCGCGTGATGAGCAAGACCTTCAAGGCGCTCTCGGCCCTGCTGAGCTATCCGGACGAAGCGCTGCAAAAAGCCGCGCCGGAGGTGCGGAAGGTTCTCGATGAAGAGGCCCTGCTGCCGCCTGAGCACCGCGCCGCTCTCGATGCCTTGATCGAGGAGATTGCGACCACCGAGCTCCTTACGCTGCAAGAACACTATGTGGAGCTGTTCGACCGCACGCGACCCCTATCGCTGCACCTTTTTGAGCATGTGCATGGCGAGAGCCGCGACCGTGGTCAGGCGATGATCGATCTCAAATCCGTCTACGAGGAGAACGGGCTTTTCTTCAGCAAAAGCGAGCTGCCCGACTATCTGCCGGCGTTCCTGGAGTTTCTCTCCATGCGTCCGATGGAGGAAGCGCGCAAACAACTAAGCCAACCCGCCCACATCCTGACGGCGCTGGCTGAGCGCCTGCATAAGCGGCAGTCATCTTATGCAGCCATATTTGAGGCACTCACGGCGCTTGCCGTGGACGTGCCCGATGCAGAGGAATTCGAAGTCGTGCCGGAAGGCGACGATGCAGACCCGAACGACTTCGCGGCGCTCGATGCGCAATGGGAAGAAGAAGCGGTGACGTTCGGCCCAGGCGCCGAGCCAAGCTGCAAAGACCGGCTGGTGTCCCAGATACGCGCGGGCCGCCGGCCAGCGGCTGACCTGCCGAAGGGAGCGGCGCAATGAACGATTCCATCAATCAGGTTCTGTTCGGCTATTATCCGTATCTCTGCCTCACGGTCTTCGTACTCGGAAGCCTCGTGCGCTTCGACCGCGAGCAATACACTTGGCGGTCCGGCTCAAGCCAGCTCTTGCGGCGCAGGCAGCTCTCTTGGGGCTCCAATCTCTTCCACATCGGAATTTTGATCATCTTCTTTGGTCACTTGGTGGGGCTGCTCACGCCCATCGCCATCTTCGACTTCCTTGGCATCGGCCACAGCTTCAAGCAGATAATGGCCATCGTGATCGGCGGGGCGGCCGGCATCGCCTGCCTCATTGGCATTACGCTTCTGACGCATCGGCGCCTGTTCGATGCGCGCATCCGCAACACGTCCTCATTCGGCGACATCTTCATCCTGCTGCTGCTCTTCGTTCAGCTTCTTCTGGGTCTCGCCACCATTCCAATCTCGCTCGAGCATTTGAGCGGCGCGGAGATGATCAAGTTCATGAACTGGGCGCAAGGAATCGTCACGTTGAACCCCGGCGCGGCATCGTTCGTCGCCGACGCAAGCCCGATTTTCAAGCTGCACATATTCCTCGGCATGACGATCTTCCTGGTGTTCCCGTTCACGCGCCTAGTTCATGTCTGGAGCGCACCGATTTGGTATCTCGGACGGCGCGGCTATCAGGTGGTCCGCACCCGCCAGCAAGTCCAGGCGAAGTGAGCACCATGGCTTGTGGCGTCCACGACAACCTTCCAGAGCCCGAGATTGTAAGCGTCAACGGGATCGAGATTCCGCGCGACATTATCGCCCGCGAGGTCCAGCATCACCCCGCGCCGAAAGCCATTGAAGCGTGGCAGTCGGCGGCGCGCGCTCTGGCCATTCGTGAGTTGCTGCTTCAGCAGGCGCGTTGCCTTAAGATCGTGCCGGCCCCGCACAGCGAGGAAAGCGGACCGCAGGAAACCGACGAAGAAGCCCTGATCCAGGGACTGATCGAGCGGGAAGTGGCAACGCCGGACCCTGACGATGCGGCCTGCCGGCGCTATTACGAACAGAACAAGCGGCGCTTCCGCTCACCGCCGATCTATGCGGCGACCCATATTCTTTTCTCGGTCCGGCAGGATGACCCAGAGGGCTATGCAAAGACACAAGCGCTGGCGCAATCCGTGCTGGCGGAGTTGAAGCAAAACCCTGAGCGCTTCGAGGAACTGGCGCGAGAGCACTCCGCTTGCCCGTCGGCGGCGCAAGGGGGCGCATTGGGCCAGATCAGCGTCGGGCAGACGACCCCGGAATTCGAAAAGGCGCTTGAAGCGCTTGCCCCTGGCGCGATGACTGAAGTGCCGATGGAGACACCCTACGGCCTCCACATCATCCGCCTCGACGACAAGGTTGAGGGGAAAGATCTGCCGTTTGATCTGGTCGCGGACCATATCGCGGGCTATCTCCGCGAGAACGTCACCCATCGCGCGACGGCGCAATATATCGCGCGGCTCGTCTCGAGCGCGGAGATCGCCGGCATCGACCTTGCGGGCGCCGAAGCCCACCAAGTCAGCTAAGCCACCAACGGCAAAATGCCGAACCTAGACCAAAAGCTCATCCAAGCCCTGCCTGTGTTTAGCGCCATGAGCGAGGCTGAACTCGATAGCGTGATCGCCCATGCCAAAGCGCAGCGCGTCCCGAAAGGGACGGCGGTGTTCCAGCAGGGGGAGATCGCCAAGGCCTTCTTCGTGCTGCTGAACGGGCGCCTCAAAGTTGTGAAGACGACACCCCGCGGACAGCAAATGATCATCCGCTTTGTCAATCCGGGTGACATTTATGGCATCGCCAAGGCGCTGCGCCGCGAAGACTATCCGGCCACGGCGACCGCCATCGTAGATAGCGTCACATTGACTTGGCCGAATGAGATTTGGGACGACTTCATGGCGTCCCATCCAGCCTTCGCCGTCAACGTCATGGGGACGATGGGAGACCGCCTGCAGGAAGCCCATACCAGGATCAAGGAGTTGGCGACCGAGGAGGTCGAGCCTCGCGTCGCCCACACGGTCCTGCGGCTCATCACCCAGTCCGGACGGAAAACAGACGAAGGTGTTTTGGTCGACTTCCCCATCACTCAGCAGGAACTCGCCGAGGCGTCGGGCACGACACTTCACTCGGTGAGCCGAACCTTGAGCGCTTGGGAAAATGCCGGGCTAGTCAGCGTTGGGCGGCGCAAGATTGTCGTCCGCGATGCCAAAGCCCTTTCCGCACTTGCCGAGCGCCGTGCCGCCAAGGAGCGCGCTGGGCCGCGCTAGACAAACGCCTGCTTGCGCTCCATCAACGTCGACCTCATCCTCATTTCATAGGGTCTCCGGAGCCGAGCCCTCGCCCTACGAGGTCGACCATCCATGCGAAGCAGCCTGCGCGAAGAACGAGAGGCTGGCATCAAGCCCATGGGCGGACCCCTGTTCAGCTATGGCTTCCGTCCGTTTTTCCTTGGCGCGGGCGTTTGGGCCATCCTCTCCATTGGGCTTTGGCTTGGTGCGCTGGGTGGCTTGTGGGAGCTGGCGCCCGGCTACGGGGCCTTAGCGTGGCACGCGCACGAGATGATCTTCGGCTATGGCGCAGCCGTGGTCGCCGGCTTTCTCCTGACGGCTGTGCCCAATTGGACCGGCCGCTTGCCGGTCGCTGGTTGGCGTCTGCTCCTATTGTTTGCGCTGTGGTGTGCGGCGCGCATCGCGTTTCTGGTGACCGGGGTGACGGGCCCCCTCCCCGCCGTGGTGATCGACAGCCTGTTCTTGCCTTGCCTGTTATTCGCCATGGCGCGCGAGATCGTGGCTGGGCGGACTTGGCGGAACCTAAAGCCGCTCGTGCTTGTCGCGCTCCTAGCCGCTGCCAACGTCACCTTTCACATCGAAGTCCTGGCCATGGGCGCGCCGGATGTCGCCAGCCGCATCGGCGTTGCAGCGCTGATCGGGTTGATCATGCTGATCGGCGGACGGATCGTCCCGAGCTTCACCCGCAACTTTCTCTCGCGGATGAGAGCAAAACGCCTACCCGTGCCGTTCAACCACTTCGATACCTGGGCACTGCTGATTTCCGGCGTGGCACTTTTCTTATGGGTGGCGCGGCCAGCCAGCAACATTACGGGCTCCTTTTTCCTGATCGCCGCACTCATCCAGGGTGCGCGCCTGTGGCGCTGGGAGGGCCTGCAGGCGTGGCACGAACCAATCGTATTCGTGCTGCATCTTGGCTACGCCTTCGTGCCCTTAGGTTTTCTGATTGGTGCAATTTCAATTCTTGTACCTGGGGGCATCGCCGGCACGGCTGCCTTACATGCCTGGACCGTTGGCGCGATTGGGCTCATGACCCTGGCCGTGATGACCCGTGCCACCAGGGGCCATACTGGCCGCGAGGTCACAGCATCGACTGCGACGCTGGCAATTTATGGAGCCATGATCTTGGCCGCGCTCTTGCGCATCAGCACCAGTTTCGTGCCGGACGCCTACGGCATCATGCTGGAAGTTTCTGGCGCAGCCTGGATCGCCGCCTTCGCGATCTTCCTCTTCGAATACGGCCCGATGCTGCTAGGGGCCCGGCGTTAGCGTCACCTCAATACTGGTAGCCAACCCCGAAGATCACCTTCTCGATGTTGGTGAAGAACTGATCCGCCTGATAGTTCGCGTATTTGGCCTGCACGTAGAGGCCGTCGCGGATCGGCATATAGGCGTAGAAGTCAAACTCCGATCCGTAATCGAGCCCCTGCACGGCGGAGCGGAACTCATGATACTGGGCTATCAGCAAGAGCCCGTCGAAATAGCTGAATGGAGTGCCGGAATTTGCTGCGACTTTGTAGCGGAGGTCACCGTAGAAGTCCTGAAGTCCGGTCGCCGGGGTCACCAAGAACACATCGGCGAAGCCGTTGAAGATATGACCCGTGGCGAGTGGCGTCTGGAACGCGGCAACGCCGTTGTCGCTGCCTAATAGTTCGTAGATCCCGGTTGCAGTGAAGCCGCTCCACGACAGGCCCTGCTCCACGCGCACATAGTCCGCGCCATAGCTAACCGGACCATCACCGTAATTGCTCTGACGAGCGTATTCCAAACGATATTTGTAGTCGAACGTTTCGCTCAGCTTCTGCTTGCCCTTGAGGAAGCCGCCATAGCTTGCATTCGACAGGCGGTCGAGGTCGTAGAGGTCCATCAAATAGGTGTAGGCCGTGAGTTTGCCGATCCCGAGTTCCTTGCTCTCCAAATGCATCAGGTGCGTGTTGGAGTGGATATTCCCGACCGGCGATCTATCGCTAAAGATGCGGTTCACATTGCCGATATAGCCGTAAAACGCCGTGACGCCCGGCACGCCCGTATAGGTCGCCGTCGCGCCATCGAAGGTCTGGTCATTCTGGCGCCAGGCGACCGAGCCGACATAGCGGAGGTTGTCGAGATTCTCTAAATAGCGGCCGCCGAGCAGTACGAGACCGGGAATGTTGTGGGATTCGAGATAGGCCTGATTGACCTCGGCGGACTCGACATCGACAACGACCGGATACTGGCTCTTGCCGTTGATCGTGTTGTTGAAATCGTCGGGCCCAACCTCGACCACGAACTCGCCTTCGACGCCGGCGCGGAAGCCGTGAAAGAATCCTGATTCGACGCCGGTCTTGTTGCGGATCGTCGAGGCGCGGGCATTCTTCGGCTTGCCGGCTTGATCGACATATTCATAGCGGTAGCGCGTGTCGGTCCAGAACTTGCCGTTCAGGATGCCGGTATGCGGCGCCTGGAACCGCGTCTCCGACCCCGACTGCGGATCGTAATTGGCGTTTTGTGCCAGAGCAGACGACGCCCCGGCAACGACTGAGAGCGTCAAGAACAGGCTCGCCCAACCTAGGTGGACGCCCCATGAAATCGAACTTTGCTGCCCAATCATTTCTTGTTGTCCTCGGCTCTTTGCGTCTTGCGTGCCGCCGGGATTCCCCGTTCGACATCGTAGAGTAGACCACCGCGCCGCGTATAAAACCACCAAGTCACGACGACGCAGCTAGCGTAGAAGGCGATGAAGCCCCATAGCGCCAGTTCGGGCCCGCCGGTGGCGCCGATCGAGCTGCCATAGGCTTTCGGGATAAAGAAGGCGCCATATGCCGCCAACGCCGACGTAAAGCCGATGATCGCGGCTGATTCCTTGCCTGCCTGAAGGTTCTGGTCGGCAGCGGAGAGGCCTGGCATCAAACGGGCGATCTCCTTGCGCATGATCGCCGGGATCATCTGGAAGGTTGAGGCATTGCCGACGCCGGTGGCGAAGAACAACACCAGGAACATTGCAAAGAAGCCCCAGAATGCCCCTGGCTGGTCTTTGATGCCGAGGAAGAACAGAACGCCCCCGACAGCGGCGATCATCACCGCAAAGACCCACAAGGTGACTCGGGCGCCGCCCCAACGGTCGGCAATCCAGCCCGTGGCGGCGCGCGACAGAGCGCCAATCAATGGGCCTAAGAAGATGAAGGGCAGCGAGTTCACTTCGGGGAACTGGGTCTTGGCCAGCAGCGGGAAGCCGGCGGAATAGCCGATGAAGGACCCGAAAGTGCCCGTATAGAGCCAGCACATGATCCAGTTTTGCTTACGCTGAAAAATGATCGCTTGGTCGGCGAACGACGCCTTCGCCGAGGCAATGTCATTCATGCCAACCCAAGCAGCGATGGTCGTGACGATCAGGAACGGCACCCAGATGAAGCCGGCGTTCTGCAGCCACAGGCGCGTGCCATCCGAGGCCGTTTGCGCGTCGCCGCCAATCGCGCCGAACACGCCGACCGTAACCACTATGGGTACGACGAACTGCACCACGCTGACGCCGAGATTGCCGAGACCAGCATTGAGAGCGAGCGCGTTGCCCTTCTCCTTCTTGGGGAAGAAGAAGCTGATATTGGCCATGGAGGAAGCAAAGTTGCCGCCACCGAGACCGCAGAGCAGCGCCAAGATGAGGAAGATGAAATACGGCGTTTCTGGATTTTGCACCGCATAGCCAATGCCGAAGGCCGGAACCAGAAGCGAGGCCGTGGTCAGCGCCGTCCACAACCGGCCGCCAACGATCGGCACCATGAAGGAATAGAATATTCGAAGCGTCGCGCCGGATAGGCCGGGCAATGCCGCCAGCCAGAACAATTGTTCGGTCGAGTAAGTGAAGCCGATCGTCGGCAACTTGGCGACCACCACACTCCACACCATCCATACGGCGAAGGCGAGAAGCAGCGCCGGTATCGAAATCCAGAGATTGCGCCGGGCAATCTTCCGCCCGGTGTCATCCCAGAACTTCTTGTCCTCCGGGCGCCAATCCTCAATCAGACCATGGTGCCTGTCATGATGCTCCTCGGTGTGCGCATGCTCGAGTTCGGCGAGCGGCGGCAGTTTGCCGAGCACCTCGCCCGCGGCACGCTGCTCCATGTGGCGAATGGAGAAATGCATCCAGCCGAGGGAGACGGCGACGACGAGGAAGAGCAGCATAAAGCAACTCGTCCAAATGTTGGTGAGGTCCGCCATCACACCGAAAGAAAGCGGCAGGATGAAGCCGCCGAGCCCACCGATCATGCCGACCAGTCCGCCGACCGAACCAACGTTTTTGCCGTAATAGTTGGGGATGTATTTGTAGACCGCCGCCTTGCCGAGCGACATGAAGAAGCCGAGAACGAAGATCGTGAGCACGAATGGGATGAGGCTCATCTGGGTCGAGAAGGCGATCGGGCCGCCGATGCCGTGGATCACATAGTCGGTGTTCGGGTAGGAGAGCATCAACAGGCAGATCAACGAGACGCCAAAGGTCCAGTACATGACCAACCGCGCGCCGTAGCGGTCAGACAGATGCCCGCCATAGGCGCGGAATATGCTCGCCGGAACCGAATAGGCCACGGCGAGCATGCCGGCCGTTTTAATATCGAGTCCGTAGACGCCGATCATGTAGCGCGGCAGCCACAGAGCAAGCGCGACGAAGCCACCAAACACGAAGAAGTAATACAGTGAGAACCGCCAGACCTGCTGGTGGCGGAGCGGCTCCAATTGCATCATCACCGAGCGCGGCTTCTCTCCGCGCGCCCGGCGGGCCTTGATCTCGGGGTCGTCGTCGGTTGTGAGCCAGAAGATAATGGCCATGACTGCCAGCACCGATGCCCAGACCACCGCGACCGTCTGCCAACCGAAGGCGACGAGGACGAACGGTGCAACGAATTTTGTGACGGCGGCGCCGATATTGCCGACGCCGAAGATTCCGAGCACCGTCCCTTGTTTCTGCGGTGGGAACCACTTGGATACATAGGCGATGCCGACGGCGAAGGAGCCGCCGGCGAGCCCGACGCCAAGAGCGGCAACGAGCATCCACGGATACGAAGTGGCGTAGGAGAGCAGGAAGGTGGCGACGGCCGCCGACAGCATGGTCAGCACATAGACGATGCGTCCGCCATACTGGTCTGCCCAGATGCCGAGGAAAACCCGACTGAGCGATCCGGTGAGAATGGGGGTGCCGATGAGAAGACCGAACTGGGTCTCGTTCAGCCCAAGATCCTGTTGGATACGCACGCCGATGATGGCGAAGATCGTCCACACGGCGAAGCACACCGTGAAGGCGATGGTCGAAAGCCAAAGAGCCCGCTCCGCACCCGGAGCCGCCTGCTGCGTTCCCATGCCTTTCCCCCTTCAAGTCCCCAAACCGGGCTGCCTCCGGCAACCGCAGAAAACGGTGCCCCACCCAATTGGGTGGAGCGCCCTAATTCACCGCACCGGCCGGCAAAGCCGACCGATCGGACAAAAGCCACCGAGAAGTTTGGCCGCGAAAGAGACATCCGTCCAACTATTGTTGGTAATCCGCCTTCAGCGCCGGCACATTGACACAGCGCAAGTTGCGTGGGGATATCAGCCGCGGACGCTTCGTCAGTCGTGCCAGAGCTCAGATCAAGAATGTCGGCTTCACCCTCAAGGGCGGACATGCTCAGGGTTGGCATGGATGTCTGCAAAGTGCCACTTCCGGACATCCTGGTCGCGGTGATTGGTGCCTTCCTTGGGCGTCAATTTTTACAAACTACTAGGTGTCTCTAATGCGGGACCTTTGATATCAACTCATTTCGGTAGCAATTCATAGCGGAGCTATTAATCCGATGCTCATCAAGAAATGTCTGGTAGCGGTAGCCCTGACCGCCGCCCTCGCGTTCGTGGCCTCGCTAAGCGGGCCGGTCTCAGCCATAGCGCAAGACGAGAAGCCCAAGCCTCAAGTTCTGTTCACCAACGTCAACATCTTCGATGGCACGAGTGACGCGCTTGCCGAGGGCATGAGCGTGCTGGTGGAAGGCAATCTCATCAAGAAAGTCGCCAAGGGCGCTATCGAGGCCGATGGCGCGACGGTCATTGACGGGGGCGGGCGCACGCTGATGCCCGGCCTGATCGAAACCCATGCGCACCTCGTGCTGACAGGCCCCAACCTGTCGGCGATCGAGGCAATGGACTGGGGGCAGCTCGCCTATGCCTCGGTGCCGAATGCTGAAATGTACCTGATGGAAGGCTTTACGACGGTACGGGATGCTGGCGGTGCGCCGGCAGCCATGCGTGAGGCGATTGACAAGGGCGACATCGTCGGCCCGCGCCTTTACACGGCGGTGTCATTTTTGGGTGGTCGCGGCGGTCACGCCGATTTCGCCACATATTCGTCCGAACCGGACGGCAAGACCAATATGAACCGGCTGAACATGGCGCAACAGGTGGATGGCGTGGAGCAGACGTTGCTCTATGCACGCAACAACTTCCGACAGGGCGCAACTCAGTTGAAGGTCATGCAATCGGGCGGTGTGGTGTCCCTCTTTGACCCATGGGCGATGGAGGGTCGCACAGTCGAAGAGATCGAGGCCGCCGTCGAAATCGCAAATCAGTACGAAAGCTACGTCATGGCGCATTCGTACCGGAAGGGGTCGATCCTCCGGGCACTGAATGCGGGCGTCAAAACAATCGAGCACGGGTTTGAGTATGATTGCGAGGTCGGTAAATTGATGGCTGAAAAAGGGGCCTATATCACCACAAATTTGACGGCCTTTGACGAAGGGCTATTGGACATCCCCGCTGTAAAGAGCGACCCACGCAGCCTGCACAAAGCCAAGACGGCTTCTGCGGCTTTTGCTGGTTATGTCGACAACATGAAGAAATGTCCGGCGAAGAGGGGATTTCAGACGGATTGCGTGGGTGACTACAAAGCCTGCCGCAAGCAAGTCGCGTTTGAGAAATACCTCAATGGCAAATTCTTCGACAACCATACCGCGTTGGTCACGCTGACATCGACAGGTGGTGAAATTGCCGCCCTCTCCGGTCCTATCGTCAATCCATATCAGGACGGCAAACTCGGCGTGATCGAGGAAGGCGCCTATGCCGATATCCTGCTGGTCGATGGCAACCCGCTGGAAGATCTGTCTGTGATCGGAACCCAGGACAAATGGTTTGACGGACCCGACCGGCCCGAGGGTGTGGAGACCATCCGCATCATCATGAAGGATGGCAAACTTTACAAGAACACGCTCTGACGCAATGTCCGCTTCGGATCATTAACGGACATGCGTCCACCAGGTTCTCGTCACATGTCGAGACGAGCACGCAACCCGAACACGGCGATCTGGTCCTCGCTCGGATTGAGCGAGGGATTCAGCAGAAGCTGGGCATCGGCGGTGATCGCGATATTGTTGGAGAATTGATAGCGGTAGAACGCCTCCAGCGTAGTCTGATCTGAGAGTCCTGAGACAGCCGGATCATTCCACGCCGCCGCGAACCCCATCAGGTCTCGATATCGCGGAAGGTAGTATATGAACCCACCGCTGAGGGCCTTGCCGTAGAAGGGCGCTTCCCCGTCGGACCATCCAGCACGGACAAATGGCATGAACACGTCGTTGATCGTCACATTGGCTGACACAACGACGCCATGACTTTCCGGGACGCCGACGTCCGTGCGCTCATCAACGTGCCATGCGCCAACATGGATATTGGTAAGAAACCGATCTTCCTGCGATGGCGTCCAGCCGATTTCACCGTAAGTGAAGAACTCACTGCCACCGGGGAAGAACTCGATCTCGGTCAATGACCCATTTGCGTCGCTGATGAGACCCTTCGCAAAAAACTGATCTGTCAGCATTGTCCCGGCTCCAAAGCCGACGCCTGGGTCCGGCAGGGCGATCGAGGGGTTGAGGAGAGTCGACAGGTTCAGAAAGGTCGTGCGCTGATTGGCATAGCCCAGAACATCGATGTAATCGGTCGGGTCGATCCGTCCGGCGACAAAGCCGCTTCGGCCTTGCGCGAGGGCTTGCTCCCAATACAGCGTCGTCAAAGACGCACCGCTGTCTGAGAATGTGGTGCCGGTGATTCCGAGATAGCCGATTTCGCTGCCAAGCTGCGCCGGCGTGAACTCGGTCCAAAGCTCGTGTCTCTGCTCGACGAGGAATACCAGCGAGCCGGGGTTTTGCGTGTCGCGGCCAAGCAGCTGCCACTTACCAAACATCCGGGCGCTGCCGCTCGATGCTTGCCCATCACCGGAGAGGCTGTCGGTGGCCGTTTGATAGAGCGCCTGGTAGTCGAGCCCAACCTGCAGGCCAGATATCTGTCTCAAACGCTCAAGGCTGTCTTCGGCCGGTTGGAAGATTGCATCCACGCCGGGCCGGCGCGACATCGTCTTGCGCTGAGCCGCATCTTCTTGGAGCTGAGGGCCAACCGATTGCGGGCCGCCGAGTCCAGCTTTCGCGGCGCTGCGCAAAATCTCGGCGCCGCTACTGGATTGGTCTGCGCCTGCTGCGAGAGATGCGTCCTGAGCTACAGTGGTGATTGGGGCCAGCAGCAATGCGCCTGCGACGACCGCAAAGATAGGCACGGCGATTTGACGTTGCATCCGACGTCCCCATCCCCCGCATCCAGCGGAAGGCGCATGGCCCATCGCTGGCTGCTACGTAGCGCTAGCAACCCGCATCTGTTGCGACGCGATCTAATCCGTTGCGTAATAGTCAGGCCCCAACTCTGGGGCATCGGTAGTTAGCATCTTCAGCAATGATGCCTTCGAGGCCGGGGCAAACCGCCCTTGTTCCTCAACCGGAAAACGAATTTGCTCTGACAATGCCCCTTCGAGCCTTTGAATGCTGAACGCCTATTGCCGCCCAGTATCCGCCGCGATGACTTGCTCAACCACGCCCCCCATAGTCGTCGCATGAATCTCGGGGCGACGGTATAGAGGGTGGTAAGGTGCACCGGAGCGGTCAATGTATGCCGCGTGCATACCCGCGACCATCGCACCGTGGGTATCCCAATCATGGGTGGCAATGAGGCGTAAATCGCCGACGGGCCGATCGAGACGCTCGGCGACAAATTGGTAGACCTTGCCATCGGGTTTGAAGCTGCCGGTCTCTTCGACCGAGACCACCGCGTCGAAATTCTCCGCGAGCCCGGCGTTGGCTATCTGTTTGGTCACTAGATTGAGCGATGAGTTGGAGAAGGCGACCGTACGATAGCCGCTTGATCGCAAACGTTCCAAGGCCGGCTTGACGTCCGCGTGCGGTTTCAGACTGGCGAAACCGCCAAGGATTCCGGCTCGAGCGTCATCGGAGATAGTTCGATCATGAAGCGCGGCGATCCTGTCCAGCATTACGCCGGCCAAGTCGGCGAATCCGGTGTTCACCCCGGTCAACGCGCATACGGTTGAGGTGTGAAGTAACATCGCAAACCACGTGGACACCACAGCCGGGTCTCCTAGCGCCGCCGCGAATTTCGGCCCTAGGGATCTAAGGTCGAGAACCGTCTCATTTATGTCGAACAACACGGTGTCACGTGGCAAAGGCAGCCTCCAACTCGCAAGAGTTAACGGCTTCATCGAGGAACGCGTCCGGTGGAGCCACTCTGCCGACAACGGGCGCTGTCAGATACGCTCAAACTTAGCCGTAACGCCAGAGCAAGAGTTCGTCGATCCGATTTATCTTGCCCCAGAGTCTGCCTTGGGTCATCGGCCGATATCAATTAGCTGTGGCTAGGGAACATTGCCGACCATTGATGAGAAGAGCATTCTTCATGTACGAACTTGTTATTGCGGGTCATGACCGATCCTACAAATGGAAACAACATCATGAAGTCTTTTCTCCTCAAGAGTGGTTTCGGAATAGAGAACCTGTCACTGGAAGACGTTTCCGAACCGAAGCCGGGGCCAGGCGAAGTTCTTGTGAAGATGCGGGCTTGGTCGCTCAACTATCGTGACCTCCTCGTGGTGCGGGGGGTTTATGCGCCAAAGCTGAGGTTCCCATTTCAGATCCTGTCCGATGGTGTCGGCGAAGTCGTCCAGACGGGCCTGAACGTAAGCCGCGTTCAGGTAGGTCAGCGCGTTGCCGGCGCGTTCATGCAGAAGTGGGTCGAAGGGAGGTTCGACGAAGAAAAGGCCAAGAGTTCGCTCGGCGGCAATATACCGGGCATCGCGGCAGAGTATGTCGTGCTTGACGCAGAGGCGGTGGTGCAGGTCCCATCGCATCTAACAGACGAAGAAGCTGCAACCCTTCCTTGCGCCGCCCTAACCGCATGGAACGCCCTTGTGTCTTCCGGCCAACTCACCGCCGGCGAGACAGTCCTTGTGCAGGGCACAGGCGGCGTGTCGATTTTCGCACTGCAGTTTGCGCACATGCTGGGCGCCCGCGTCATCGTCACCTCAAGCAGCGACGACAAACTTGAACGCGCGCTCGACCTCGGCGCATCGGATGGCATCAATTATAGGGCAACGCCCGAGTGGGGAGCAGCGGCGCGTCATCTGACTGCTGATCGCGGCGTTGATCATGTGGTCGAGGTCGGCGGTGCCGGAACGCTTCCGCAAGCCCTACATGCGGTGCGACACGGCGGACATATCAGCCTCATTGGTATATTGACCGGCGGCGAATTTAATCCAATCCCCATTCTCATGAAGGGCGTATGTGTCCAGGGCATCTTTGTCGGCAGCTGCGAGATGTTCGAGGCTATGAACAGAGCCATCGATCTTAACAAGCTAAAACCCGTGGTTGACCGGGTCTTTCCGTTTGCCGAGTTGCCGCAGGCTCTGGGCTACATGGAGAGTGGTTCCCACTTCGGCAAGATTGTAATCAGTGCATAATTTGGCGCGAACTTCTCGTCCAAGCTGGTCTGCTTTCCGCGCAAACCCCGCAATAGGATGGAACGACTTAATTACCTATACGACCGGCAAGCCGAATATCTCTCGCTTGCCGCTTACGCCGCGTAAGGTGTGGTAGCCCAAGGATATCATCGAACCGGGCACGCTTTCGCTGAATGCGGACGAAATCAAAATTTGCCGATTTAACGTCTTTGAAAGGCTCTCAATGCGTGCCGTCTCGTTTACGGCAGAGCCGATAACCGTGAAATCCAGCCGCTTGGTTGTACCTATGTTTCCATAGGTGAGGTCGCCACGGTGTAGACCGATGGCAAAATCTAACAACGTGCAGCCGTCCGCTGCACGCTCCTTGTTGACCGCCTCGAATTGCTGCGCCGCCTCGACTGCCGCCGCCAGCGCACGTGCGCAGGCTTCCGGCTCCTTCTGGTCGGGATCGTCGATGGCAAATATCGCCAGCACGGAATCGCCGATGAACTTCAACACCTCGCCGCCATGGTTGAGCACGGCCCCCGCCACACTATCAAAATAGCGGTTGAGTAAAGACAAATAGTCCTCACGCGACATTGATGCGGCGAGCGCCGTGGAATCACGCAAGTCAGTGATCCAAATTGCCGCGTGGATATCTTCGCCGTCGCCGCGTTTTACCAGCCCGTCCATAACCCGCTGGCCGGCGCCCGCTCCCAAATAGGTACGCAACAAGGTCGAGGACGACAGCCGCAGGGCGTGCGATTCGAACAGACGACTCAGCGTCGGCAATATTTCATAGATATGGCCCAACTCCTCCGTGGAGAACCCACCAAGTTGATCTGATACCAACGTGAGTATGTTGAGTTGCCCATCCGAGAATCGCACCGGCATGGCCACGTAGTCTGTGGCGCCCTGGGCAACGAGATCCTCTAGGACAGGAAAATCCAGTTGCGCGTCGGGCCCTTCAAGCCGCCGCCGCACGCCGCCCTCGCCTTCGATCACCAAAGCGAAAGGGCTGTTGCGGTATTTATCGCTTTGCAAGTTCTCGTGGGCAATTTCAAGTACGGTGACGTCGCCGCCACTACGCTGCCACGTGTAGATCAACGCGAAGAGCAATGGGTTCAGAGTGCGAATGAGGAGGCGAAGCCGCCATAATGGGAAGCCGGCCGCGATCATGGTGTCTGAAATTCGCGCCACCAAGTCTTGAGACGACTTCGACATCCATGCATCGCGCACCAGCCAGTTCACCAGCGGATTGTCTTTGGCGTCGGCCTTGTCGTGCGGCTGTTCGACTATATGCGTATCGTCCGCATACCACTTATCGAGAGACTGCCAATGGAAAGCGACGTACTCCTTGACGATGGACGACTCGTCATACGGATCCTCGTAGCTCCAGGCCGCGTTCTCAGCCGATTGCGAGTCCACCTGGATCGTCCAATAGGACGCGTTTCCCTTGAACGGGCAATGCGTGTGTTGATCACTTTTGGTCAACAGGTCCATGCGAACATCTTCACGCGGAAAATAGAACACCGAGGCCAATCGGGTCTCGTGCATCACTAACGCCTTGCTGCTGTCAGCAATGGTTTCGTTCTGGAACACTGCGCGGATCCGACGTGGTTCGGCGTCAACTGAAAGCCGGTAGCCATCTCGTCCTTGAGCGGGTGGAGTCTCAGCGTCAACTTCCTGCATTGTCTTACCTCAACCGAAACTGGCCCTATGACCTCAAACCGGCATTCGGATGGTGCCCGGCATCCTCGCCCCCCTATCCTTTGATCCTACGCGCCCAAACATCCCGTAGAGGGGCTCACATCAACTTACTCACCTCGGACTCGGAGGTCATGGGAGGGCATTGCCAGAGCAAACTGGCTTGAGCCTCCTGGCGAGGATACTTAGCCTCCGGCGATGCGCAATCCCTTCCGTTATTTCAACAGCTCGCCTGAGGTGATCCGCCTCACGGTGATGATGTACGTCCGCTATCCGCTGTCGCTACGGCAGGTCGAGGATATTTTGTTCGAGCGGGGCATCGATATCAGCCACGAGACGGTGCGGTTCTGGTTGAATCGCTTCCGTTCGATCTTCGCCAACGAGATTAGGAAACGACGCCTTCATCATCGGTCGTTTTCGCAATGGCGCTGGCACCTGGACGAGGTGTTCGTCAGGTCAATGGAGAGACGCATTATCTCTGGCGTGCGGTAGATCACGAAGGCGAAGTGCTTGAGGTTTTCGCAACGAAGCGCCGGGATCGCAGGGCTGCGCTGAATTTCCTGAAGCGTGCGATGAAGCGTTACGGCCGACCGCGATCAATTGTAACCGACCGGCTTCGCTCGTACCGATCGGCGATGAAAGTAATCGGCAATGCTGCCGATCAGGAGTGCGGTCGGTGGCTCAACAATCGGGCTGAGAATTCACACCAGCCGTTCCGACGACGAGAACGATCGATGGCGAAGTTCAGGGACATGAAAACTCTCCAAAAGTTTGCCGCTGCCCATGCCTCGATCCACAACCACTTCAACCACGACCGTCACCTCAACCGTCGCGATATCTTCAAGCAGAACCGTTCTGTCGCCCTGGCCGAGTGGCGTCAACTCGCAGCGTGAGAGTCTTGACCGATCGTGATCGGCCAGCTCATGATTAGTTAGTCTGACAACGCCGTAGCAGCCTGTGAAGTCGGCTAACGCCAGGAGAGACGAGATGAAGACACTGACGATCACTACCGCCATCGCCGCGCTGCTGGCGCTGCCGATTCCGGCGGGCGCAGATGGCCCGGCCACGTCACCGCTGGTCAAGCAGATGTACGATGGCGGCTGGCCCGATGCGGCCGAACTCAAGTCGGTGCATGAGCAGTTCCTGCTCCAGCGCGCAGTGCAGGCCTACATGATGACCCTGCCGACGCTGAACGTCATTGGCATGCGCGACGGCTCAGAAGCGAAATTCGGCGCGGGCTACAATGTCCTGCCGATGTGGAAAGATCGGATGGACAGCCGGGCGCTGGTGCCGACCCCGAACGCCGACGTCATCTATTCGATGAGCTATCTCGACCTCAAGGAAACCGGTCCGCTGGTGGTTTACGCGCCGCCCAAGGTGATCGGCATGTTCACCGATTTCTACCAGCGCACGCTGACCGATGTCGGCGCGGCTGGTCCGGACCGGGCGCGCGGCGGGCTCTACCTGCTGTTGCCACCCGACTATGAAGGGCCCGTACCAGGCGGCTACTTCGCCTTCAAGTCGTCCACCTACAACGTCTTCTTGTTCTTCCGCACCGTGCTTGCGCAGGGCAAGGACGGCCCCGACACAAAGGTTGCGGTCGAAACCGCGGAGAGGACGCGCATCTATCCCCTCGGCAGCAACGAGGGCAAGCGGCCGAAAATGAAGTTCCCGAACGGCTCGGGCAAGCGGGTCAACATGATGTACCCGACCGACTTCACCTATTGGGAGAAGCTGAAGAAATTCATCGACTATGAGCCCGTCGGCGCCTTCCCAATGGAGGTGCGCGGCATGCTCGCCTCGCTCGGCATCGTCAAGGGGCAGCCGTTCAAGCCGAGCCCGGCGGCGAAGGCGGCGATGACCAAGGCGGTCGAGCTTGCGCCGAAGATGATCTACGCCAACCGCATCACGCCGGGCTTCTTCAACCGCGCGAACTACTATGACAACCGCAAGTACCAGAACGCCTGGAGCGGTACGGACGCCAACTACAATATGCCGACCTTCACCGACATCGACGTGCGGGCGCAGTACTTCCAGTACGCCTATTCCTCAGCGCCCGCGATGGTGGTCGACCTGATCGGAGCAGGCTCCAAGTATCCGGTCACCGCCTGGGACGCGGACGGCAATCTGCTCGACGGTGCCAACACCTACAAGCTGCGCCTGCCGCCGAACATTCCGGCGGCGCTCTACTGGGCGGTGACGCTCTACAACGCCACCGACGGCACCATGCCCGAAACGCCGCAGCTGCTGCCCTCGCGCAACCAGTATGACAAGGTGAAGACCGCCGCCGACGGCTCGGTCGAATTGTGGTTCGCGCCGGAGAAGCCCGACGGGGTGGACGAGAAGAACTGGATCCAGTCGATCCCCGGCCGCGCGCAGATCGTCGCCATCCGCCTCTACGGCGCGGGAACCGAGTTCTACGATCAGACCTGGCGGCCGGACGACGTCGTCAAGATGAATTGACGAGACGGCTGAACCGTTGATTGCAGCTGGGCCCCGCCCCGTGGCCGGCCTTCTCGCCCCCCGCAGGATGGTCGCCAGAAAGGGAGAGACGAGATGAAGAAACCGACGACCACTGCCGCCATCGTGGCGCTGCTGGCCCTCGGGGCTTCGATGCCCGCTTTCGCCGAGGAAGACCCGTTCTACCTTCCACAGAAGGAACAGCCCTTCGACGGCAAGGTCGAGACGCGCATCGGCCCGCTCGAGTTCGACAACCAGTATCCAAGCAAGGAGTCGATGACGACCCTGCTCGACAGCATCGATTTCCACGGGGCCACGCAGTCGTTCCTCTGGGGCATTCCGATCGCGTCGTTCGCGAACCTTCAGCACTACCTCCACGACGTCTTCAAATTCGATCAGGTCGATCTCATGGAGACGGCGACCCTGAAGGACAAGCTCGGCATCCTCACCGCGAACGCCACGACGCCGTACATCTTCAGCACGCCCGATCTCAGCAAGACGGGCCCCGTCGTGATCGAGGTTCCGGCCGGATCGATTGCAGGGATGGTGGATGACTTCTGGCAGCGGCCTGTCACCGATCTTGGCCTGCCAGGCCCGGACAAGGGCAAGGGTGGCAAATACCTGATCACGCCTCCGGGTTACAAAGACAAGGCGCCCGACGGCTTCACGGTGTTCGAATCCCCGACGGACAATATCTTCCTCGCGATCCGCATCATCGAGCCGGATCAGGCGAAGTACGAAAAGATCAAGAACGCGTTCAAGGTCTACCGGCTCTCGGATGGTGGCACGCCGAAACCGGGTAAATACATCAATCCTCCGGGCAAGTACTTCTTCGGCCCGCCGCGCGGCATGGCCTTCTGGGAGCGGCTGCACGAGATCCTGAACCGCGAGGTTGTGGCCGAACGCGACCGCTTCTTCATGGCGATGCTCAAGCGCGTCGGCATCGAGAAAGGCAAGCCCTTCAAGCCTGACGCCCGCCAGAGCAAGCTTCTGGAAGAGGCGGCCTTCGTCGGCGAGGCGATGGCCAAGGCGAACGACCTCGCGAAGCGGAACACCGAGCCCTACTGGAAGGGCGCGCGCTGGAAGGTCGCCCTCGGCCTCGACCCGACGCAGCGCGGGAAGACCTACGACCAGCTCGACGAGCGGGCCGAGTGGATGTACGAGGCCGTCACGACCTCGGCCGGCATGGTGACCACCACGCCGGGCGTCGGATCGGTCTACCTGGCCGCCTATGCCGACAAGGACGGCGACTGGCTTGACGGCGCGAAGTCCTACAAGCTCCACGTTCCGGCAAACCCGCCCGCCAAGCAATTCTGGTCGGTTGCCGTCTACAGCTGGGACACGCGCACACTGATCGACAACGAGCAGAAGAAGGCGGCGCTTTCCTCGCGGCAGAAAGAGCTCGTCAAGAACGATGACGGCTCCTACGACCTTTACTTCGGACCGAAGGCCCCCAAGGGCAAGGAGAACAACTGGGTCCAGACGATCCCCGGACAGGGTTGGTGGGTCTACCTGCGCTTCTATGCCCCGACGAAGGCATACTTCGACAAGTCCTGGAGCATGGGCGATTTCGAGAAAGGCGAAGTAACACAATTTCCGGATGGATAGGCGGGGGAATTCGCGACCCGTCAATCCATTCGGCCGGTGAACGGCTCAGTTTCTCAGTAACCGTTCTGTCCATGTAGAGTAGAGCAGTGAAATCCTCCATTCAAAATCGGCTCGGGAAATTTGCCAGCCAACCGCTAGTGCAATTTTTCGCCATCGGCGCGCTGATCTACGCGGCATATGCCTATATGGGCGATCAAGCCGTTGACGATGGCGGAAAGCAGATTGCTGTGACCGCTGGTGAGATCACCGCGCTGGAAGAGTCCTGGAAGAAGCGTTGGAACCGAGCACCCACGCCGCAGGAACTTCAAGGTGTTGTGAGACAGTTGCTTCGCGAGCGTGTGCTTGCCCGCGAAGCCACGGCCATGGGGCTCGACAGGGATGACGTAGTCATACGGCGTCGCCTGGCGCAGAAACTGGAGTATCTCTCGCAGGATCTGCTGGGAGTTGGGACGCC
>JAGPVD010000120.1 GCA_018067145.1 Methyloceanibacter sp. | reverse complement strand
CAAATAAAAGGCCTCGGCTTGGGGGCGAATCCATTATCCCGTTAGTCTTGGGGGCTCTTCTCGGCGTCCCACTCGGCGAAGGCGTCGCGCACCAGCTGACGAAAACGACCGTCCGTCGTCATTTCCGTGATGCCCTCGCCAAACTTCGGTGACAGCGAAACGCAGGGAGACTTCTTCGAGAATGCCACAAACAACTCCTCCGACAGAAGCGCCGGTTCCAGCGATTCGATCTTTTCCTCGAGCCCCAGCCGCTGCAGCTCTGCCGTCCCCGGATAGTAGGGCGCAATCACGTAATCGGCATTGCCTGACAGGAGCGCATCGAACGCCGCAGACAGCCCGTCCACTCGCACGACCGCTAGCTTATTCTTGAGGAAGGCGTCAAACGTCGTACCAAAACTCTCTCCTTCATTCGCAACACCCTTCTTGCCGATAAGATCGTCCTGCCCCTTGAACTCGAACGGCTTGTCGTTTGCGACGAATACCTGGACCGGATCGTAAACGAATGGCGGCTGGACGTATTCGAGATTTTCTGCCCGTTCGTCAGTGTAGTAGACGCCAATGATCATGTCGGCCTTGCCCTCGCGGGCGGCTGACTGCGCTTCGGACCACGAGCCCATGTACTTAGATTCAAACGGGACCTTGAGTTCCTTGGCGATTTCTCCGACGAGAAGTGGTGCCGCGCCCATAATGCGGTTCCCCTCCTTGAAGGCCATGACGGGATATTCAGGATGGCCGGTCGCAACGATCTTCGTGCAGATTTCCTCGGCGCGAGCCGCATAAGCGGAGAACGTAGCGGCGAGAAGCAAGCTCAGGCAGACGCTTCCTTTCATCATGTCTATTCTCCTTCCAAATGGGTACCGCAGAGAGCCAACCTAGCGTGGTTTGGCCTGGGCTTTGACCTTATCGACCTTGGGTTCGCTTTGGAACTTGCTTCCGAGGACCGCGCTGGCCGACGCGGGGCTAGATTTTGCGCTCGGCGAGCGCACCGCCGCCGGCGCCTCTTATACGGGCCAGCTTGCCCACCACGTTCACGACACCCGCATCGAAGGTCACTTCAAATGGCTGTTCTGACCTACGGTATGTCTGCTTTGGATCATTAGCGGACTCCTGAGCGCGCGTCGTGAATATCTCCTCCACACCCACGAGCGGACATGCTCAGTGTTAGAATCATAGTCCGCTAAGTGCCATAAGCGGATATGGGGCCGTGCCGAGACAAATGGCACGGCCCATCTTAAGCGTCTCTCTGTTCTTACTAGTCGTCCTTCTTAGCGCCACCGATGATAGCGCCTGCGGCTGCTCCTTTGGCTGCTCCCGCCCCAGTGACTGCACCGACCGCCGCACCAGTCGCTGCACCTTTGCCAGCGCTGCTCTCATCCTCAGCACTCGCCGATGTTGCCGCAAACGCCGCAAATGGCAGCATGACACTGAGGGTCATAACGCGGGCTGTTTTGATCATCTTCATTGTATCTACTCCTATGATCTAAGCTTGATGCTCCCAACGGTCGGATCCAGGTTTGACAAAGCCTTGAAGCAATGCACCTCCGCATTCATTGATCCTGGTAGATCGCTAGGATTGTCCGCTTTGACGCCGGATTTGGGGAGGCCCCTGTGACGCCTCGCGCAGCATTGGTACCAACTCAGCAATGGGTCCGGTGGTTCCCTCGTGTGGCTGTCCGCTCTAGGTCAGCGACGGACATAACGAGGTGAGAGAACCGGCAACGTGGGCGCCGGCGTAGGTCCGCTTATGAGGCAAGAGCGATCATCTGTGATGCGCCTCAGCGCCTAAAGAAGCGGCACCGAATAGTTCACGATCGCCCGGAACTCGGTGAGGGCGTCACTCGGGAAGTCTTGGTCGAAGACCTGCCAGTCGACATATTCGAGCTCCACGCGAAGCCCCTGAAGCTTTCCACGGTGGGGCTCATAGACGAAGCGCAGCTCGAATTCCTCCTGGTCCGCGAAACCGCCATTGGTGGCCTGATCGGCTTTGCCCTCCCCTTTGCCCCACGCGACGTGGAACTTCACGCCTTCGAGCCCAAGCTTCTCGAAGTCGTAGGACAGTTGGAGGAGATACGCCTGCACGCTCGCCTGCTGGAAGTTGGTGATGACCGTGGCGGTGTAGGACGTGCCAAAGCCAAACGGCTTTTCGATGCTCGCCTCGTCGCCAACCTTTGACACCGCGCCGATGAGCACAAAATTCATGTAGCTCGCCACGACCCGCGCCGAGGCTTGATACGTGTTGTAAGGCGCGCCCGCGATGAGATCCGCGCCGACGGTTCTTTGGTCGAGATGGTTAACTCCAATCCGGAGGCTTGGGCCGTCATCGTCGCCACCGCTGCCGAGCGGCAGCAGATAATCGACCTCGCCGTAGAGCGTGTTTAGCGTGTCCTTGATCCAATAATTCGAGAAGCCGTAATTCCACAAATCTGTGTGGTAGCTTGCGCCGGTGACGAGCACGCCTTCATTCTGTTCAACGCCGACCCCTTCGCTGAAGGGAATGAAGCTGCCGATATTGCGCGGCTTATATCGCCACAGATAGGCGGCCGTGTAGTCGATCTTCTGTTCCTCTTTATGCTCCGGCAGCAGGACCACGCCTTCGACTGTCAACGGGATCATTCTGACGTCATATGGATTGATGTAGGGCGTTCGTATGAGCTGCCGGCCCGCCGTGAGTTCATGGCCCGCGTATTTCATCCGCCCGTTGACCTGCCCGAACGTGGTGATCTCGTCCCCCTGAGGCGAGAGGTTGAGAGTTTTGCCAGCCTCCGCGTTCGCGTAGAGAGGCTGGGTCGTATAGAGCACACTACGGAGCTGGAAGAAGTCGGCGATGTAACCCGACTGATAAGACAGAGAGCCGCCGGTGGTCAGAGCCTGGGGCTTGTCGAAGCCGAACGAGTCTTCGCCAAACCAGTAGGTGCGGCTATTCGCTTTCAGTTTCGTATCGCGAAAGAATGCGAGCGCTTCCGGCACCCGCTCATAGCGCCTCAGTGCAGGCCCCCGCGTATCGATATAGGCCTTCGGGCCCCGAAGGCGCTCCCGCGGTTCAATGGGGCTTTCGAACCCCTCGCGGATCGGGCTGTAGGCTTCTTTGGCCTGCGATGGGATGGGATAGTCATGCGCGCCCTGGGCATAAGCACGGGTCGAAAATCCAGCAGCAAACGCAATGAGAATAAGGGCGAGAATTACGCGACCGGTGGTGCCCTTCATCAACCCAGCCATAGCCTCTACGTTCCCACCACAATGAGGCCTGTTCCTGGATTTAAGATGCCAGACGATAGCAGATCCGCAAACGGTTGCGAAAAACGGCCCATCGTCCTACCCATCGACGTCGGCAACGCATTAAGGGCGGTTCATGCTTATTCATACGCGACGTCGCGCGCTTGGTCTTCTCATCGCCGCCGGCGTCGGCACCCGTCTCATCACCACGGTACCGCGCGCCTTCGCGCAAGACGAGGCTCAAGCGCCCGGGAAGCCCAAAAAGCCTGAATGCTTCGAGTCGAAAGACTTCGGTCCGTGGAAGGCGCAAGCCAGCGACGAGAAGGCCGGCGCTCGGACCAAGAGCATCCCGGTGGTCAACACCGATCAATGCGACCTCACCATGCAGGCGCAGATCGCCGAGGACTTCGACGGCAGAATTGTCGTGATCGGCGATCCCGACGGAACGGCTCTACCCGACGAGCTCGTCCTCAATCCGGAGAGCCGTCTGCTCGCCAAGACTGCGGACGGTCGAGTGGCTGTGGACGTCGCACTCTGTGGCAACTGCACCGACATTTACGACGACACGCTGAGCCTCGTGCTGCCGCTCGCCATGTCGCCGCTCTTCCGCGAGGAGGACAGCGTCGAGCTGGTAGTCAGACTTGCCGGCAAAGAGCATGACTGCCGCTTCAAGGTCGACTGCGTAACTTTGCGCCAAGCGCTCGATTGGGCCCGGAAGCGCCGCGACGTGCTGGCCGACCGACTGGTCCAAGATGAATGTGTCTCTCCGGAGGGCTGCTTCGTCACGACTGCCTGTTGCAACGTGCTCGGTCTCGACGACGACTGTTTTGAACTCCGAAGTCTCCGGCGCTACCGGGACGACGTCCTGGCCAAGCAGACAGGCGGCGCCGAGGCGATTGCGCGCTATTACGCGGAGGCTCCCCGCATTCTCGCGCAACTTTCCGCAGAAACGTGCGAGTCGAGGCTGCTCTCCGTCTATGCCCGCTTCGTGTTGCCAGCTGCAGTTGCCGCAAAGCTTGGCCTCAACGCGCTGGCCTATCGTCTCTATATGCGGATGTTGAACGAGCTATCCACGGAGACCTGACGGCAAGCGCGGGAGCCATCCTGCGCTCCGCTCCTAAGCCCGACGTCCCTAAGCCAGCCCCCCGACTCCACACCCATGGAACCGTTGTGACGTCCCACGCCCTCCTCATCCTTTCTCCACAACACCAAAAGTTGAGGAACCCTGAAGGGGGTTCGCGCATTGAACAGCCAGAAGTCCGAGGGGTAATGGCTTACGGCATCTAGGGGAAATTGGGGGCGTTGCGCCGCGTGGCAGGTATACGCGCGGCAAAGAGGGAGCAAAAATAATGACCACTTCCACCATGCCATTGGCGGAGCGTCTCGACTGCCACCCCGTGCATCGGGCGACGGCACTCCTCCACCAAGTGCTCCTCAGTCCACCTGGGATCTCACCTGACCCCGCCAAAATTTTGGACCACAGCACGCTCCGCTTCAACACGGCGCCGACCGGCTTGGGCGATGGCGCCGCTAGCGTCACCTATCAGGCGTCCTTGTCTGCGCTTCTCGGTCTCCCCGCAATCAAAGACCGGGACATCTCCTGTCAGCCACCAGCTTCGCTGCAACTCGATGTCCCCGCCCCCGACAAGCCCAACGAAGAACCATCGGAGGAGGAGGAAACGCCCGACGGGACGACGGAGGCTCAGCTCGAGGGTCTGATTCAGGCTTTCCACCGCCGGCAACAGCAGGCCAGCCTGATCGTTACTTGCTCCGTTGTCACAGCCGTCGTGCTCACCATTGGCGGGCTTGCTCTGTTGTTCAATGTCGCGAGCTCGAATGCAGAGATGACACCCAAGGTCAAAACATCGGCGGTCTGGATCGGACCCGACGCCCATGTCCGCGTGACGCCGAACCGGTCGGCGAAAGCAGCACCGCTTCTGATCCGAGCCAAGGCCAACCCACAACCGCACGCCCCGAGCCAAGCCACGTCGGCCGCTCAAGTGGTCCACGCCACCTCTGGACACGAACTCGCGCTCGCACCGCTTCTGCCTCGCAGCTCGGCTCGCTATCTCTTGTTGCGGGGACTTCCCGAGGACGCAGATCTGTCCGCCGGACGGCGGACTGGACTTGGCGCATGGCTGGTCAAGAGCGACGACACGCCTGGCCTTGCGCTCACACTCGCCAAGGGAGCAAGCGGCGACTACCCGCTTGACGTCTATCAGCTGGAGACAGGCAACGGCCCTCAGGCGCGGCACCGCCTAATCTTGCGGGTCGGCGTACCGCAGGAACTCGCCGCCATGTCTGTATCCGAGGCGGATGTCTTGCGTCAGCGCGCCCAACGCTTGCTTGGCAAGGGCAGTATCACAGCAGCGCGGCACCTCCTCACGGAAGCGGCGGAACAGGGGCATGGCGCTGCGGCCTACGAACTCGCCCTCACCTACGACCGGGAAGTTCTCGCCAAGGCCGGCATTCGCGGCATCGATAGCGATGCCGGCGTCGCGCGGGCTTGGTACGAATACGCAGCGCAGGACGGTCACGCCGAAGCAGGCCAACGCTTGCAGACGCTTGCTAAACGACGTGCCGCTTCCTGAGCTCAGAAAGCAACAGCTCGGCCATCGCCTCAGGCGTGGCGTTGGCGGTCTTGAGGTCAAGCTCGGCGTCTTCGGGCGCCTCATAGACAGATTCGATGCCGGTGAAGTTACGGATCAACCCAGCGCGAGCCTTGCGGTATAGACCTTTCGGATCACGCTCCTCACAGATGTCGAGCGGCGTATCCACATAAACCTCAACGAATTCGTCCTCGCCCAACAGCTCGCGCGCCATACGCCGCTCTGAACGGAAGGGCGAGATGAACGAGACCATGACAATGAGGCCTGCATCAACAAACAGCTTGGCCGTCTCCGCCACGCGACGGATATTCTCCACACGGTCAGCGTCGGTAAAGCCGAGATCCTTGCTAAGCCCGTGACGGACATTGTCGCCGTCAAGCATATAAGTGTGGCGCCCTAGCGAATGCAGCCGTTTTTCAAGCGTGTTGGCGATGGTGGATTTGCCCGAACCCGACAGGCCCGTGAACCACAGCACGCAGGGCTTCTGAGCTTTGAGATCGGCACGCGCCTCCTTGTCGACGAATAGCTCCTGCCACTGCACATTGGTGGCGCGTTGCAGAGCAAACTCGACCATGCCCGCCGCCACCGTGGCGTTTGTGAAGCGGTCGATCAGGATGAAGCTTCCGGTCTCCGCATTTTCCGCGTAGGGGTCGATGACGATCGGCTTGGCCATCGTGAGGTTACACAAGCCGACTTCGTTGAGCTCCAACGTCTTGCCCGCGACGTGATCGAGATTGTCCACATTGAGCTTGTATTTCAGAGACGAGACGGTGGCCGTCGTCGCCTGGCAACTGGTCTTCATGGTGTAGGAGCGGCCAGGAAGCATTGCCTCTTCGTCGAACCAGATGATCCGGGCGGCGATCTGGTCGGCAACCGACGGCGCAGCTTCCGGCACCGCCAAGACGTTGCCGCGGCTGACATCGACTTCCTCGGCGAAAGTGATGGTCACGGCGTCACCTTCGTTCGCCGTGTCCAGATCGCCATCTGCCGTCACGATGCGCGCGACGTGAACACTCTTGCCTGAAGGATGGATGACGACTTCATCACCAGCATTGACCGAGCCGCTGGCCACGGTTCCGGCGTAACCCCGAAAGTCGGGATGTGGCCGGTTGACCCATTGCACGGGAAACCGGAACGGCCGTCCGGTCTGCTTGCGGTCGACCTCAACCGTCTCCAAATGTCCGAGCAGCGTTGGGCCGTGATACCAGTGCATCTCTGCGCTCGGGCTCGCGACGTTGTCACCTCTGAGCGCCGACACGGGAATGGAAGTTATTTTATCGAAGCCCAACGGCTTCGCGAATTCTTCGAACTCTTCAGTAATCGCCTCGAACTGCGCCTGATCAAAATCGATCAGGTCCATCTTATTGATCGCGACCGCAACCTTGCGGATGCCGAGCAGCGACAGGATGCAGGCGTGGCGCCGTGTCTGCGTCAGCACGCCTTGCCGCGCGTCGACGAGCAGCACGCCGAATTCGCAATTGGACGCACCCGTCGCCATGTTGCGCGTGTACTGCACATGGCCAGGCGTATCGGCCACGATGAATTTCCGCCGCGGCGTCGAGAAATAGCGGTAGGCCACATCAATGGTGATCCCCTGCTCGCGCTCGGCCTGAAGGCCGTCAACGAGAAGGGAAAGATCGATCTCCCCTGCACCACTGGCAGCGGTGTTTTTGGAATCGCGCTCGAGGCTCTCCAGCTGGTCCTCGAGCACCAAAGCGGAATCGTAAAGCAAGCGGCCAATCAGCGTGCTTTTGCCGTCATCCACGCTGCCGCAGGTGAGGAAGCGCAATAGCCCTCTATTCTCCTCGGCGGCGACACGGGCTGCGAGCCTCTCGCCCGCGCCTTCCTGGTCGGTGCCGACAACGGTCAAGCGAGCCATTAGAAATAGCCCTCCTGCTTTTTCTTCTCCATGGACCCGGACTGATCGTGGTCGATGACGCGACCCTGACGCTCTGAGTGCCGCGAGGCAATCAGCTCCTCGATAATTTCCGGCACAGTCGCCGCATCCGACTGGATGGCGCCGGTCAGAGGATAGCAGCCGAGCGTGCGGAAACGCACTTTCATCATCTCGGGCGTCTCGCCAGGATCCAAGGGGAGCCGGTCGTCGTCGACCATGATCAGAGTTCCGTCGCGCTCAACCACTGGCCGTTCGGCGGCGAAATACAGCGGCACCACGGGAATTTCCTCAAAACAAATATACGTCCACACGTCGAGCTCGGTCCAATTCGACAATGGGAACACACGCATGCTCTCGCCCGGTTTCACCTTGGTGTTAGCGAGATGCCACAGCTCGGGCCGCTGGCGTTTTGGGTCCCAATTGTGGGCGGCGTTGCGGAACGAGAACACGCGCTCCTTGGCGCGCGATTTCTCCTCGTCGCGCCGCGCCCCGCCGAATGCCGCATCGAAGCCATGGGCGCCAAATGCCTGCTTGAGCGCCTCGGTCTTCATCACGTCGGTATAGAGAGCGCTGCCATGGGTGATGGGTGACATGGCGTCGGCCACGCCCTGCGGGTTGGTATGAACCATGAGATCGACGCCGAGCCGCTTCGCCTCCTTGTCGCGGAAGTCGATCATCTCCCGGAACTTCCAAGTGGTGTCCACATGCAGTAGCGGGAACGGCGGCTTAGCGGGATAGAACGCCTTCATGGCGAGGTGGAGCATCACCGCGCTGTCCTTGCCGATGGAATAGAGCATCACCGGATTTGCAAACTCGGCCACGACCTCGCGCATGATGTAAATGCTCTCGGCCTCGAGTTGCCGGAGATAGGAAGACAGACGCTGTTTCATGATTTGCTACTCAAACTCGTGTCGGCATTGGACCGGGACGCTTTGGTTGCCGGTTCATCTTTCCCGTGACCCTTAGCGTTATCGCTCTTGCCATTCTGGGTCTTGGCATGCTCCTCGGCCTTTCGCTTGGCGAGGAGGTAGCGAAAGGCGCTGACCGGGATTAGAGCAAGGTAAAGCACTGACCCGACAGCGAGAGTGAGAGATGGATAGGTCAAAAGCAGGGCAATGAAAAGCGCCGCAAGCACAAAGACCGGCAGCACGTGTTCCCGCGGGATGCGCTGCCCGATCATCTTGACCGAGAACGTCGGCACATTGCTGACCATTAGGAGCGCGATCGCAAGCGTATAGAGCAACACAAGAGGCGTGAGGCTCGGAAATTGAAGCCCCAGATCCTGGGCATAAATCGGCAGCAACAGGATTAGGGCTCCGGCCGGGGCCGGCACTCCGACGAAGAATGCATTCTGCCAGGCAGGGGCGTCGGTCCTATCGAGCGACACATTGAAGCGGGCGAGCCGGAGCGCCGAGCAGACCGCGAATACGAGCACGGCAATCCAGCCCAGGCTGTGTAGATCCTCAAGCGCCCAGCTGAACATGATGATGGCGGGCGCCACGCCAAAATTCACGAAGTCGGCAAGGCTGTCGAGCTCGGCGCCAAAGCGCGAGGATGCTTTCAGCAACCGCGCGACGTGACCGTCAATGCCATCGAGAAACGCGGCGAATACCAGCGCCGCCACCGCCAAGTCCCAGCGATGCTCAATGCCCAAACGGATCGCGGTGAGCCCCGCACAAAGACCGATCAGTGTGACGATGTTTGGAACCAGCACGCGGACCGGCACTTGGCCCCGAGCAAAACCGAGCGGCCGCCGTTTGCGTTCGTCCTTTTCCGGATCGAAGGGAGAAAACATCGCCGCTAAACTCTCCCTATGCTGAGCGCGCCTTGCGACGCTTCGCGGCGGCGGGCTTTTTACGCACAAATTCCGCGAGCACCGTCTCGCCGCCAATAGCCGTCTGACCGACCTCGCCGAGCACGTCAACACCGTCCGGCAGATACAGGTCAACGCGGCTGCCGAAACGGATCAAGCCGATGCGCTCGCCTGCCGCCAAGCTAGCGCCGTCGTCGATGAAAGTCACGATCCGCCGCGCCACGAGCCCAGCGATCATCACCACGCCCACCTTCTGCCCCTCCTCGGTCTCGATAACGAATGCCTGCCGTTCGTTCTCCTCACTCGCCTTATCGAGTTCGGCATTGATAAACGTCCCGGGCACATAGGCGGCATGGATCACCCGGCCGCCTACAGGCGCGCGGATGATGTGCACGTTCAAGACGGAGAGAAACACAGAGACCCTCGTCACGGGGTCGGTGCCGAGCGCGAGCTCTCGCGGCGGCGTCACGCTTTCGAGCACGCTCGCGACCGTGCCGTCGGCGGCACTCACGATCAAATCGTCACGGTCAGGCGTGACGCGTTCGGGATCGCGGAAGAAATAGGCGCAGGCCGCTGTGAAAAACGCGGAGATCCAGCCGAGAGGCGGCGCCAACACAAACAGAAACAGCGTAATGACCGCCGCGCCGAATACGAATTTGTAGCCGTCCCCGTGAATGGGCACGAAGCTGTTGGTGACGGTGTCGAGCAGACTATGCCGGTCGTTCATGATTTCCCCAAAGTCCCGTTTGAATTTAGGTCGAGGCCAATGCCTCGTCCTCTAAGCGATCCGCCGCGTGCGACGTATGTAAATCTTCTTCCTCGTCGAGAACATGGGCCAACCGCTCACGCGCCTCGGCGGCCTCCCGTTGGCGCGCCCACATGCTGGCATAGAATCCGCCCTTGGCGAGCAATTCCGCATGTGTGCCCTGCTCGACGATTTCGCCGTGGTCCAGCACGATGATGTTGTCGGCATGCACCACCGTGGAGAGGCGATGGGCGATCACGAGGCTCGTGCGGTCACGCGCGACGCTCTCCAACGCATCCTGGATTTCTTTCTCCGTATGACTGTCGAGCGCCGAGGTCGCCTCGTCAAGCATGAGCACCGGCGGCGACTTCAGGATCGTGCGGGCGATCGCCACGCGCTGCTTCTCTCCGCCCGAAAGCTTGAGACCCCGTTCGCCGACAAGCGCATCATAACCTTGCGGCAGCGTCATGATGAAATCATCGATCTGCGCCAAGCGCGCGGCCTCGCGAACCTCGGCCACGCTCGCGTCCGGCTTGCCGTAGCGAATGTTGTATTCGATCGTGTCGTTGAACAGCACGGTATCCTGCGGAACCATGCCGATGGCCGCGCGCAGCGAGCTTTGCGTCACGTCCTTGATATCCTGACCGTCAATCGTGACCGTTCCAGCGGCAAGCTCGTAGAAGCGGAACAGAATCCGCGAGATGGTGGACTTTCCCGCGCCTGATGGGCCGACAATGGCCACCATCTTCCCCGCGGGCACTTCGAAATTCACATCTTTGAGTATCGGCCGGCCAGGATCGTAGGCGAAGGAGACGCGGTCGAACTTGATCGCGCCCTTCTTGACGTCGAGAGGCTTCGCGCCCGGACGGTCGACAATCTGCGCCTTCTCATCCAGCAGCGCGAACATGGTCTCCATGTCGATCAGCCCCTGCTTAATCTCGCGATACACCATGCCCATGAAGTTGAGCGGCATATAGAGCTGCAGCAGGATCGCGTTGATCATGACGAAATCGCCCACGGTCAAAACGCCTTGGGTGACGTCGCGCGCCGCAAGCAGCATGCAGGTGACCATGCCGAGCGTGAAGATCACCGCCTGGCCTGTGTTGAGCACACCGAGAGATGTGTAGGCGCGGACCGCGGCCTTCTCGTAGCGCGCCATGGAAGCATCGAAACGCCGCGCCTCAAGCTCCTCATTGCCGAAATATTTCACCGTCTCAAAATTGAGCAGGCTGTCGACGGACTTTGAATGGGCCTCGGTGTCGGACTCATTCATGTCTCGGCGGATGGTGAGACGCTTCTCGCTGGCGATAAACGTGAACCACACATAGAAGACCACGGTGACGAACACGACGGCCACATAGATCCACCCAAAATACCAGGCGACCAGGCCGGCAATCATAGTGAGCTCGACGGCGGTCGGGATCGAGTTAAGCACGGCCATGCGCAGGATCGTGTCGACACCTGCGATGCCGCGCTCAATGACGCGGTTCAGCCCGCCGGTGCGCCGCTCAAGATGAAAGCTCAGCGAGAGCGTATGCAGATGCCGGAACGTACGGTCGGCCAGCCGACGCACGGCGTTTTGGGACACCACCGTGAACACCACATCGCGGAGTTGCGCGAACAACACCATGAGGATGCGCCCCACCCCATAAGCCACGATGAGCATGGCCGGTATGGCGGCCAGCCCTAAGTAAGTGACGCCTGTGTCGCCGGCCGTGGCGCCCTCCCCGGTGAGGAAGTCGACGATGTTCTTGTAGGCTATCGGAACCGCTAAGGTGATGACCTTGGCGATCAGCAAGGCCCCAAAGGCCAAGATCACCCGCAAATGCAGATCGGGCCGGTTTGCCGGCCAGACATAGGGGACCAGCTGGCGCAAGACGGAGAGCTGCCCCGCCCGTGCCTGAAGCACGCCATCGCTTTTCGATTGCGGCAGCCGATCTCGCATGAAAGGTCTTTTCTATCAGCGCGTTAGCGCGCAGCAAAAGGGGCAGCCTCTGAAGCTGCCCCTGCTCTTGCATGGATATAGTCCTCTGGCGCTCCCACGCCAAGCCGCGCCTAGATCAAATGGCGCTAGGGCTTGTCAGCGCCGGGCTTGGGCAGCTTCATGCTGAACATCGCCCGGGCGGCCAGCATGCGGGTCTTGTCGTCGAATTGCTCAAGGCGGACCTTGTGCACATTGTCATCGAGCGGCACCTTCTCCTCGACGCTCCATTTTCCGTCGGCGGAGGAGACCACCCTGACCAGCGGCTTGTCGTCCACATAGACGTAGAGCTCCTTGCTGGGGATCGCGATACCAGACATCTTCAACGTGCCGGTCCCGTCGACTACATCGACATATTCGACCGACTTCGCCTTGAGTGGCGACGTTGGGTGAGGCGTTTCCGTAGCCTCCTCGGCCACAGCCTGCTCAACCCCGGCGATCATCGCCGGAGCGAAATAGGACACGCCTAGGACAATCGCGAACGTTGCCGTCCACGTCATCAATTTGTTGCCGATCATCTATTCATTCCTTCACCGAACGCTTCACATCACCATGCCCAACGGGCCAAACTATCGGCCCGGGCGGAATTGGCTGGACCCTAGCGGATCGCTAACGCCCTCGCTAGCAGCTTACGGCAACGTCCTTGCTTGACCTGCGAAGAGGCCAAATGCCAGATGGAGCCCATGAACGACACCAAAAATACGTCCAACATTCGGACCGTCTGCGTCTATTGCGGCTCCAGCCCAGGCCTCAAGCCGTCCTTCGTCGAGGCCGCGCGCGGGCTTGGCCGCATCTTAGCCACCGCCGATATCGGCCTCATCTATGGCGGCGGCGATCTCGGGCTCATGGGCACGGTCGCCCGCTCTGTGCTGGAGCATGGTGGCCACGTCACCGGCATCATCCCAGACTTCCTGAGTGAGCGGGAGCACATGCTGAGCGAGGCCCAGGAACTCATCGTCGTCGACGACATGCATCAGCGCAAACAGTTGATGTTCTCGAGATCCGACGCCTTCGTGGCGCTGCCAGGCGGTCTCGGCACCCTGGAGGAGTTCGTCGAGCAACTCACTTGGACCCAGCTCGGCCGGCACATGAAGCCCATCGTGCTCGCCAATATCGATGGGTTCTGGAATCCACTCCTCGAATTGTTCGAGCGCATGCTCGGCGAGACCTTCATCCGGAGCGGACTGGAGCTGAAGATGACCGCTGCCAATCACGTGGAGGACATCCTCCCCGCCCTTGAGCGCAGAATGACCTCTCGGTCCGAAGAGGCCGAGCACGAAGCAGACGCCGAAATCGCCACGAAGTTTTGAGTTACGGCGCCGGCGCGCCGTCGCGGATCAGCTTGTAGTTGATGGAGTCGAGCAGCGCCTCGAACGAAGCGTCGACGATGTTGGGCGACACGCCCACGGTGAACCAGCGGTTCCCTTCGCCATCGCGGCTCTCGATCAAAACTCGCGTCACCGCGTCTGTTCCCCCTGAGAGGATACGCACCTTGTAGTCCACGAGCTCAAGGTCATCGATATAGCTCTGGTAGGAACCAAGATCCTTGCGCAGCGCGTTGTCTAGCGCGTTGACCGGACCGTTGCCCTCGCCCGCGGACATTACCGTCTCGCCATCGACGCGCGCCTTCACCGTCGCCTCGGAGACGGTGACGAGTTCGCCACGCGCGTTATGCCGCCGCTCCACCACGACCCGGAACGAGTCCACGTCGAAGAATTGCGGAACGCCGCCAAGCATGCGCCGGGCCAAAAGCTCGAAGGACGCCTCGGCCGCCTCATAGGCGTAACCAACGGCTTCGCGCTCTTTCACCGTATCGAGGAGAAGCGCAACGCGCGGGTCGTCCTTGGTCACAGCGATGCCGATACGATCGAGCTGCGCCATGATGTTGGAGCGGCCGCCTTGGTCTGACACGAGCAGCCTACGCACATTGCCGACAGTCTCAGGCTCCACATGCTCGTAAGTGCGCGGGTCCTTCTGCACGGCGGAGACATGGATGCCGCCTTTATGCGCGAAGGCAGACTCACCCACATACGGCGCGTGCCGGTTCGGCGCCCGGTTCAGAACCTCATCGAGAAGACGCGAGGCATGGGTCAGCGTCTGCAGCTTGTCCGAGGTGATGCCGGTCTCGTAGCGCTCGGCATAGTCGGTCTTCAACAGGAGTGTCGGGATGATGGACGTCAGGTTGGCGTTGCCGCAGCGCTCGCCGAGCCCGTTCAGCGTGCCCTGGATCTGACGCGCACCGGCCCGCACGGCGGCAAGTGAGTTGGCCACACCATTGCCGGTGTCGTTATGCACGTGGATGCCCACATGATCGCCGGGGATGTGCTTCACCACGTCACCCACGATCGCCTCGACCTCTTCAGGCAGCGCGCCGCCATTGGTGTCGCACAGAACCACCCAGCGCGCGCCGGCGTCGTATGCGGCGTTGGCGCAAGCCAGCGCGTAGTCCGGGTTCGCTTTGTAGCCATCGAAGAAGTGCTCGCAATCGAGCAGCGCCTCACGGCCGGATTCCACGACGGCAGCCACGGACTCCTTGAGCCCCGCCAGATTCTCCTCCGGCGTGATGCCGAGCGCCACATCCACATGGAAGTCCCAGGTCTTGCCGACCAGGCAGATGGCGTCCGCGGCGGCCGAAAGCAGCGACTGAAAGCCTGGATCGTTGGAGATCGACCGACCCGGCCGCTTGGTCATGCCGAATGCCGTGAGCTTGCTGCCGAGCCCACGCTCCTCGCCAAACATCTGTGTGTCGGTGGGGTTCGCACCAGGATAGCCAGCCTCGACATAATCGAGACCGAGCGCGTCCAGCTGCTCGGCGATCAGCAGTTTGTCCTCAAGCGAGAAGTCGACGCCGCTGGTCTGGGCGCCATCCCGCAAGGTCGTGTCGTAAAGATAGAGACGTTCGCAAGCCATGACCTACACCACGCCTACGAAAATTTGCAGCGCACTCATCCCGCCACCTCAGGTTCGGCAAGCGACTTGCGCATGGTTGTGTTGGAAAGCCATTCGTCGCCACAGCGGACGCTGTTGCGCTGCTGAGGCACATAACCGCGGTCGGCGAAAAAGCCAGACGCCGTATCGCTTGCATCGACTGTAAGAGCCTCCACGCCGCGACCTCCGGCCACCTTCTCCACGGCGTCGGCAAGCAACGTACCCACGCCTTGGCCGGCGACCGCCGGATGCACGTAGAGATACCCAAATTTACTGTCAGCCTCGAGCGAGGCGAAACCGACCGGGGAACCGCCGAGGGTCCCGACAATGGTCAACTCACCGGCCAAGCGCTTCTCGAACGCAGGCAGATCGTCAACCGCCGCCGCCCACGAGGCCTGCTGGTCCTCGGTGTAGTCATCGCCCGTCAGTTCCATGATGCTGGCGCGGAAGATCTCGGCAAGCAGCGACGCCTCATCTGGCAACATGGGGCGAACTGCGGGAGGAGGATTGGCTTGCGCGCTCATCGTGCGAACTCCCAAGTGGTGACGAACTCACCGGTCTTTGGATCCTTAGCGTCCATCAGCACAACACCCATGGCCTCAAGCTCACCGCGAAAGCGGTCGGCCTCTGAAAAATCTTTCGCTTTACGCGCGGCATTGCGGGCTGCGATCAGTGTCTCGACCTCAGCCGGATCGGCGGTAGAAGCACAGCCTACGTCGCTTCCGGCGCCATCCTGCCGGACCCGCTCGATATTCCGCCGCTCGCATGAGAAGCCTAAGAACTGAAGCGCCGCACGCAAGTGCTCCCAATGGCCCGCGCAGTGCAGCTTATGCAGTTCGGCGATCACCTTCGGCGTGTTCAGGTCATTCGACAACGCATCGAGGACGGGACCGGGAACACCTGCGGCCGTTTCACTGCCTTCAAGATCGCCATACCACTCCCACAGAGTCTTATGGGCCTCTTCGAGTCCAACACAGGTCCAGTCGAGCGGCTTACGGTAATGCGTCCGCAGCATGTTGAAACGGAGCGCCTCGCCTGGCCAGGCATATCCCTGCCAGCCGGTCAGCAGCTCGTGCACGGTGACAAAGTTGCCGAGGGACTTCGACATCTTCTCTCCCTCCACCTGAAGGAAGCCATTATGCAGCCAGACCCGCGCCATCGCGTCTGTTCCGTGCGCGCAGCGAGATTGGGCGATCTCGTTCTCATGATGAGGAAACACGAGATCGACGCCGCCGCCGTGGATGTCGAACAAATCGCCGAGATGCTCCGCCGACATGGCCGAGCACTCGATATGCCAACCCGGACGCCCAGGCGTTTCGATGCCGCCGGGCGACGCCCAGGACGGCTCGCCGGATTTCGATGGCTTCCACAAAACGAAATCCATCGGGTCGCGCTTGAATGGCGCCACTTCGACGCGAGAGCCGGCGATCATCTCGTCCAGCGAACGCCCGGACAGCTTGCCGTAGTCAGCCATGGCGGAGACGTGAAACAGCACGTGATCCTCCGCCACATAGGCGAATTCATTGGCGATGAGGCGATCGATCATCGCTCTCATTTGATCGATATGTTCGGTGGCGCGCGGCTCAACCGTGGGGTCAAGCGCGCCGAGCGCGTGCATATCGTCGCGGAACTGCGCCTCGGTTTTCTCGGTGACCTTACGGATCGCCTCGTTCAGGGGCAGCGCCGGATAGTCCGTCGTCGCCCGTGCGTTGATCTTGTCATCAACGTCGGTGATGTTGCGGACATAGGTGACATGGTCAGGCCCGTAGCGGTGGCGCAGCAGGCGGAACAGCACATCGAAGACGATGACCGGGCGCGCATTGCCGATATGGGCAAAGTCGTAGACCGTCGGCCCGCACACATACATGCGCACGTTCGCCGCATCGAGGGGCTCGAAAGCCTCTTTCTTTCGGCTAAGCGTATTGTAAAGCGTAAGCGTCACTGACAAGCCCCTTCGGCTTGAGACCCGCCGGATGTTCGTCAGCAAAGAAAAGATGAGTATGGTAGATAGAAGAACGACCCGGGCGAGCGATGTTTGCTAGGCCGGAATGATGCCGCACGAATTCATAAGGATGGGTTGCTGTTGCATCATCTTAGGCCCGCTTATGGCGGGAAACGGCCAAATCGTCAAGCAAACCATCTTACTCATGCCTCATTGACCCGGGAATTTTAGACGGCATAATGCGCCAAAAGCACCCCGGAGATCGGAACCCAATCGTGAGCATCAATCGCCTAATTCGGCGCGGTTTTGCGTCGTCTGTGCGGTCGATCGGCCGTCCAGGCTTGATCGCACTCGCGCTTGCCTCCGTGACAGCCACTGGCGCTGTGGCCCAAGTGAGCGAGCAGCAGATCCGCTGCATGCAACTCCAGCAGGATCTCGCAGCAGCCCGTGGCGGCGGCGGCGCTGGAGGAGAGCAGCTTCGGCGTCTTCAGCAGGAAATCAGCCAACAGGATCGCATCTACCAAGGCGCGCAAGCGTCCATGGACAGCGGGGGCTGTTATGAGCGGCTTTTCATCTTCGGCCGGGCGCTGAAGCGGAACCCGAGATGCCTCAAGTTAAATGCCCGGGTCGAGGACGCGCGGCGCCAGCTTGCTAGGCTTCAGGAGCGGCGCAAGTCTCTTAAGCGCGGCGGCGGGAACAAGCGGCGCCAAAACGAACTGCGGCAGGCCTTGCAGCGCAACGGCTGTAGCGGCGCACCAAGCGGGGGCGGCGGTGGCCTGTTCGACTTCTTCGGCGGCGGGAATCGCGATCAATTCCAAACCCCGATCTCTCGCAGCATCAATCCTAACGGCCGCTACCACTCGGTCTGCGTGCGTCTCTGCGACGGCTTCTATTTCCCGGTCAGCTACTCCACCTATGGCAGCCGGCTGGAGCAGGACAAGGTGCAGTGCGAGCAGAACTGTGCCGCGCCCGCCGAGCTTTACGTCTATCGCAATCCCGGCGGGAAGATCCAGCAGGCCATTTCACTGCAAGGCTCCGCCTATATGGATCTTCCGGTGGCCCTGAAATTTCGCAAGGAGTACATAAAAGGCTGCTCCTGCAAGCAGACCGAGTACAACCCGACCGAAATCATGGCCGCCAACCAGAAGAAGGTCGAGGCTGCTCCTGCCGCTGGTGGGGCTCAAGCGAACGCCGCACAAACGGAGCCGCCCGGCGACATGCCGAAACTCGATCTGGATATCGGCGACGGCGCCGTACCGGCAGCTCCGCAACCGGTTGCCCAGCCTGCTGCGCAAGCCGTGGATCCCGGACAGTCCGCCGTCATCAAGACGCCCTAGGCAGCGGCCGACCAGCCGCGCTTCTCTTGTCTCACGCGGGTTTGCCTTCGAGCCGCGCATGCGCACGTTCACGACCAATCAGCGGCAGAAGAGCTTTGAGCTCCGGCCCGTGCTGCTCGCCCGTCAGCGCCAAACGCAAGGGCTGAAACAGCGCCTTACCCTTAGCCCCGGTCTCCGCCTTCACGGCAGAGGACCACGCGGGCCAGGTCTCCTCATTCCACGGTTCCGGCGGCAACAGCTTCGCCGCAGCAAGACAGAGATCCTGGCTTTCGATGACCGGCACGAGCGGTCCCTCGATCACACACCACCAAAGCTTGGCATCCCCAAGCACCTCGAGGTTGCCTCGCACGACGTCCCAGAACGCCTCGCCGCCGCCCACACCCATGGCTTTCAGTCGGTCCGCCACTGCCGCGAAGGGCAGCATATGCAGAAGCTTGGCGTTCAGCAGCCGAAGGTCGCGGGGATCGAACCGGGCCGGCGCGCGGGACAACTTCGAAAACTCGAAGCCCTGCACCAATTCATCCAAGCTCACATGAGGCACAACCGGATCGGACGTACCGATGGTGGCGGCGTAGCTCGCAACGCTCAGCGCCTCCAACCCCTCCTCGCGGAACCCCTCGATGGCGAGCGACGCATCGCGCTTTGACAGCGCCTGACCCTCGGGCCCGACCAGCAGATTGTGATGGCCGAATGCTGGTGGCGTGGCTGACAGCGCCTGGAACAACTGGAGCTGGGGCGCCGTGTTGGCCACATGGTCTTCGCCACGAATGATATGAGTCACACCAAGATCGACATCGTCGACCACGCTCGGCAATGTGTAGAGATAGGTTCCGTCACCGCGGATGAGCACCGGGTCCGACAGGGACGCCGCATCCACGTGCTGACTGCCCCGCACCAAGTCTTCCCAAACGACGTCGACCGGCTCGAGCTTGAACCGCCAATGGGGCTTGCGCCCGTCCGCCTCGAACGCGGCCTTCTCCGCATCCGATAGCTTCAAGGCCGCCCGGTCATAGACCGGCGGCCTGCCGCGGCCGAGCTGCCGCTTGCGCTTCAAATCCAGTTCTTCCGGCGTCTCGTACGCGGGATAGAGACAACCCAGCTCTTTCAGCTTCTCGACCGCCGCCGCGTAGAGCGCGAAGCGATCGGACTGTTGCACTACCTTCGTCCATTCGATGCCGAGCCAGGAAAGGTCCTTCTCGATGGCGCGGGCAAACGCGTCCGTCGAACGCTCCTGGTCGGTGTCGTCGAGACGCAGGATGAAATCACCACCCAATCTCTGAGCAAACAGGTAGTTGACCAGCGCCGTGCGGATGTTCCCAGCATGGAGCCGCCCCGTGGGACTTGGCGCAAAACGGACAGTGACGGTCATGGTCTAAAGCTTTTCGCGAAACTTGTTGGTGATGGGATAGCGGCGGTCGCGGCCGAAATTCTTTGCCGTGATCTTCACGCCGGGCGCCGCCTGCCGCCGCTTATACTCGGCGAGGTAAAGCATGCGCTCGACCTTTCTCACCAGCTCCGGCGCATGGCCGCGCGTGACGATCTCCGGCACCGGCAGCTCAAGCTCCACCAAGCAATTGAGAATGTCGTCCAATGCCTCGTAAGGCGGCAGCGTATCCTGATCACGCTGGTCAGGCTTCAGCTCAGCGGACGGGTCCTTGGTGAGGATGCTCTCCGGAATGATGACGCCCTCAGGCCCGAGGCAGGTCTTGGGGCGATGCGTGTTGCGATAGCGCGATAGGGCGTAGACCTGGCCTTTGTATAGATCCTTGATCGGATTGAAGCCGCCATTCATGTCGCCATAGAGCGTGGCGTAGCCCACCGATACTTCGGACTTGTTGCCGGTGGTCAGCACCAACGGCCCAAGCTTGTTGGAGATCGCCATGAGCAGCGTGCCGCGAACTCGCGACTGCAAATTCTCTTCCGTGGCATCGCGAGCGAGCCCTTCGAACTGCTTGGAGATGTCTTTGGTCAACGCCTCCACGCTATCGTGGATCGGCACGATTTCGTAACGCACACCAAGCGTCTCGGCGACGGCCTCGGCATCGCTCAAACTGTCTTCGCTGGTGTAGGTGTAAGGCAGCATCACGCAGTGCACGCGGTCAGCCCCCAGCGCATCGACGGCCATCACCGCGCATAGCGCCGAGTCAATGCCGCCGGAAAGCCCAAGCACCACACCGGGAAAACCGTTCTTGTCGATATAGTCACGCAAGCCGATCACGCAGGCGAGGTAGTTGGCGGCGTCGCCTTCCTCTATGTCCGCGATATCCCCACGCAGGCAGTGCCAGCGTCCGCCGTCGCGATGCCACTCGGTGACGGCGAGCGCGGCTTCCCAAGCAGGCAACTGCACGACTAGATTCCCATCGGCATTGAGCACGAACGATGCGCCGTCGAATGCCAGCTCATCCTGTCCGCCCACTTGATTGACATAAACAAGGGGGCGCCGGGTCTCGGCCACCCGCGTCTTGGCGACGCCGTAGCGCGTCTCCTGTTTGCCCATCCAATAGGGTGAGCCGTTCGGCACGATCAGAATGTCCGCGCCGGCCTGCACCAATGCCTCGCATACCTCCTCGGTCCAGATATCTTCACAGACCGACACGCCGAGCGACAGCCCGCGGAACTCGATCGGCTCCGGCAAAGGCCCCGGCGCGAACACGCGCTTCTCGTCGAACACGCCATAGTTCGGGAGGTTGTTCTTGTAGCGGACGGTTTCGATGCGACCGCCATAGAGAAACGCCATGGCGTTGTAGACCAATCCCCCCTCGCCCCAGGGAAGGCCCATGAGGAGGGCAGGCCCGCCATCAGCGGTATCGCGCGCCAAAGCCTCGCAAGCTTCGCGCGCGGCGTGTTGCAGAGCAGGCTTCAGCACCAGATCCTCAAGCGGATATCCGGTCAGAAAAAGCTCGGTGAAGACGATCAGATCCGCGCCGGTCTTGCTCAACGCAGCCCGCGCCTCACGGGCCTTTTCGAGATTGCCCTCGATATCGCCCACGACCGGGTTGAGCTGCGCCAGCGCGAGCTTCAATCTATCCTTCGTGTCACCGGTCATGGAACGAACTTAGTGGTGAGCGTAGCGCTGGCAAGCACCTACTCGCCGGCGGCGATGGAGATCTCGGGTTCAGGGCGCCCTTCCCGATCGCGTTTCAGCCTCTCGGCCACGATGAAGGCAAGCTCGATCGACTGATCGGCGTTCAGCCGGGGATCGCAATGAGTATGATAGCGGGCCGACAAATCCGTCTCAGTGACGGCCTTGGCGCCGCCGACGCATTCGGTCACGTTCTGGCCGGTCATCTCCACATGCAGACCGCCGGCATGAGTGCCTTCGCTCCGGTGGATGTCGAAGAAGGACTCGACTTCCGACATGATCAAATCGAAAGGCCGCGTCTTATAACCGCTGCCCGCCTTGATCGTATTGCCGTGCATCGGATCGCAGGTCCACACCACGGACTTGCCCTCACGCTCCGCGGCGCGAATGAGCGCTGGCAAGTGCTTGCCCACCTCCTCGGCGCCGAAACGGCAAATCAGGGTCAGCCGCCCGGGCTCGTTGTCCGGGCTGAGCAGGTCAATCATCTCGAGCAGCTCGTCGGGCTTGAGGCTCGGACCACATTTCACGCCGATCGGATTCTTAATGCCGCGCAGATAGTTAAAATGCGCATGGTCGAGTTGGCGGGTGCGGTTGCCAGCCCACAGGAAGTGGCCGGAGGTCGCATACCATTCTCCGGATGTGGAATCGACGCGCGTCAGCGCCTGCTCATAGCCGAGCAGCAGCGCCTCGTGGCTCGTATAGAGGCTCGTCGAGCGAAGCTGCGGCGCATTCTCCGCCGTGAGCCCAATGGCGCGCATAAAGCGCAGTGTCTCAGCGATATGGTCGGAAAGCTCCTGATAGCGATGACCCGCGGGGCTGTCTTTGACGAACCCAAGATTCCACTGATGCACATGGTCAAGATCGGCATAGCCGCCTTGGGAAAACGCGCGCAGCAGGTTGAGCGTCGCCGCCGCCTGGCGGTAGCCCATGAGGATGCGCTGCGGGTCCGGGGTCCGAACTGCCTCATCGAATTCGATGCCGTTGATGATGTCGCCGCGGTAGCTCGGCAGCTCCACGCCGTCTTTCGTCTCGGTCGGGGCGGAGCGCGGCTTGGCGAACTGGCCAGCGATGCGTCCAATCTTCACCACCGGCGAACCACCAGCATAAGTGAGCACCACGGCCATTTGCAGGAACACACGGAAGAAGTCGCGGATCGTGTCGGCACCGTGCTCGGCGAAGCTCTCAGCACAATCGCCACCCTGAAGCAAAAAGGCCTCACCCTGCGCAACGCGAGCGAGCTTAGCCTTCAGCTCCCGCGCCTCACCGGCGAAAACCAGTGGTGGGAAGGAAGCAATCTGCTCCTCAACCTGAGCAAGCTGATCCAGATCAGGATAGATCGGGGCCTGCTCGATTGGCTTGGTGCGCCAGCTATCGGGGCTCCATCGCGGTGCCATTCTAAACTCTCCAAAAACTCTTCAAGAAAAGTCCACGCTATATAGGCGATTGATCGGACCGTGGCTAGGCGGGCGGCCCGTGATTGCCGGGCCTCTCTATGCATGCCACTTATCGGTTAAAGCCAAGGAAAGGAACGGGATTTGCCTCATCGTCTTGAGCACGGGCACCAGCCGAGCGAGATCGCCAAGCGCCTCCGCGATGGGCCGCGCGTCAGCTATCTCCGCGACTGGGTCTATGGCGGCATTGACGGCACCGTCACCACCTTCGCCATTATGGCGGGCGTGGTAGGCGCCAGCCTCTCCTCCAGTGTGGTGGTGATCCTCGGCATTGCCAATCTCCTGGCCGATGGATTTTCCATGGCCGCCGCCAACTACACCGGCACCAAGGCAGAGCAGGACGAATATCAGCAGCTCCGCGATATGGAGGAGCGCCATGTGGCCTTGGCGCCGGAAGGCGAGCGCGAGGAGATCAGACAGATTTTCAAGGCCAAAGGCTTTGAGGGCGATGCGTTAGAGACTGCGGTGGGCGTCATCACCGACCACCAAGACCGGTGGATCGACATGATGATGGCGGAGGAGCACGGCATGCCGGCGGTGCTACGCTCGCCCATGAAGGCCGCGATCATGACCTTCGTCTCCTTCGTGTTGTGTGGCGCCGTTCCTCTGATCCCTTACGCGATCCTACTGCCCAAGCCGGAACTCCCCTCGGCGACCATGGCCGGGATCACCTTCTTCGCCATCGGCTCGCTCCGAAGCCGTTGGTCCCCAGCCCCGTGGTGGCGGACCGGGCTTGAGACCTTAGCGATCGGAATGCTCGCCGCTGCCGTCGCCTATCTTGTCGGCGATTTCCTCAGAGGATTGATCTAAGCGGCATCGGCTCTACCGCGAGCCTTGCCAATTGTGCCACCATGCCGTCATGGCGATTCCGGAACCAAGATTCAGCATCGGCATCGAAGAGGAGTATCTCCTCGTCGACAAAGAAAGCCGCGATCTCAAGTCCGAGCCGCCCGCCGCTCTTCTTGCAAAATGCGAGGAAGCGCTTCACAGCCAAGTAAGTCCCGAGTTCCTGCGCTCGCAGATCGAGGTTGGCACGAAGGTGTGCAAGTCGGTGCAAGAGGCGCGCGACGATCTCGTTCATCTGCGTTCGACCATCGGCGGTATCGCCGATGAATTTGGGCTCGCGCCCATCGCTTCATCCACCCATCCCTTCGCGCATTGGCAGAGCCAGCACCACACCGACAAGGAGCGTTACAACCTTCTGGCCAAGGACCTGCAGCAGGTGGTGAGGCGGCTCGTCATCTGCGGCATGCATGTCCATGTGGGCATCGAGGACGACGAGTTACGCGTCGACCTGCTGAGCCAAGCGACCTATTTCCTGCCGCATCTCTTGGCGCTGTCCACCTCATCGCCCTTCTGGCAAGGCGCGCCGACGGGACTGAAATCATACCGCCTTTCGGTGTTCGACGAACTGCCTCGCACCGGCCTTCCCCACAGCTTCTCCAGTTACAGTGAGTATGCGCGTACCATCGAACTTCTGGTCAGCGCCGGGCTCATCGAAGATGCTTCCAAGATTTGGTGGGACATGCGGCCATCCGCCCGCTTCCCGACGCTTGAAATGCGCATCACCGATGTCTGCCCGCTGGTGGAGGACAGTGTCGCCATCGCCGCGCTCTATCAATGCATCTTGCGGCTGCTCTATCGCTTGCGCCGCAAGAACCAGCGCTGGCGCCAATACCCACCATTACTCATCCGCGAGAACCGTTGGCGAGCGCAGCGCTATGGCGTCGAGCAAGGCATGGTGGATTTCGGCAAAGGGGCCATCGTGCCCTTCGGCGAACTGCTCGAGGAACTATTTGAGCTGGTGGCCGAGGACGCCGACCATTTCGGCACGACTGCCGAAGTGGAACATGCCCGCACAATCCTCAAGCGCGGCACGAGCGCCGACCGCCAGCTTGCACGTTTTGAGCAGGCGAAGGCGCTTGGCGGCGATGACCATGCGGCCCTCGTCGCCGTGGTCGATGAGATCGTCGAGGAAACGATGACGCTGCCGGGGACAACGACGAAGAGCTAAAGCGTCGTGCCCATGCCGCCATCCACATTGAGCGCCGCGCCGGTAATATAGGCGGCCTCGTCGGAAGCTAAGAACAGCGCCGCGTTAGCGATGTCTTCCGGCTGACCGAAGCGCCGGAGCGGGGTCTGCGTCAGAAGCGCCTTGGCGATCATGGGATTAGAAAGGAATCGGCCAATCAGAGCCGTTTCCACATAGCCCGGCAACAGCGTGTTCACGCGGATACCATAAGCCGCATACTCAACCGCCAGACTCCGCGACAGGGCCGACACCGCGCCCTTGGTCGCGGAGTAAACTGCCATCTGGCGCGTGTGCTTGACCGACATGACGGACGAGAGATTGATCACCGATGCGTTGCCGGAAGTGCGCATCAGGTCGAAAGCCTCGCGCGCGCAGCGCACCGTGCCATCGAGATTGACCTGCCAGACCTTGTTCCAATCCTCGTCGGACATATGACGGAAGTCCGTGCGCGCGCCCACACCCGCATTGTTGACCAGCACGTCGAGACGGCCATGAACTTCCTTGACCTCGTCCATCAACGCCTTCACCTGAGCCGTATCGGCAACGTCGAGCGTGTGCGCAGACGCCGCGCCGTTGCTCATGACGATAGCGTCGGCCACTTCCCTAGCGGCCTCGCCATCCACATCGGTAACGAGGACGTGGCCTCCTTCGCGCGCAAAAGTCTCGGCGATGGCACGGCCGATGCCGGCGCCCGCTCCTGTGACCAGCGCGATCTTGTTCTCAAGCCTACGCATCAGACCCCTCAGACAGCTTAGGCGCTTCCCATTTTTGGCGCATGGTCACGATCTCTTCCGCGATGCTGGGATGAAGCGCCATGGTGCCATCGAGCTGCGCCTTGGTGACGCCGAGCCTTAAGCTGATCGCCGCCATCTGCGCGATCTCGGCGGCGTCGGGTCCAAGCAAATGGATCCCAAGAACTTTGTCGCTTTCGGCATCGATCACGAGCTTAATCAGCATCTTCTCGTTGCGGCCGCTGATCGTCGCCCGCATGGGCCGGAAGCTCGACTTGTAGATGTCGACGGCGCGATATTTTTCACGCGCCTCTTCCTCCGAAAGCCCGACCGTGCCGATCTCAGGCTCGGTGAACACCGCCGTTGCAATGAAGTCATAGTCCATGGTGTCAGGTTTATCCTTGAACACCGTCTCGACGAAGGCGATCCCCTCGCGAATAGCCACTGGCGTCAGATTCTTGCGGTCGGTCACATCGCCCACCGCGTAGATGCTGTCGACCGTCGATTTCGAATATTCATCCACCACCACATGCCCGTTCCAGCCGAGTTCGACGCCTGCCTGTTGCAGCCCGAGCCCCGTGGTGTTGGGCACGCGACCCGTGGCCGCCATCACCAGGGAGGCGGAATTCGTACCGCCATCTTTCAGCGCCACTCGATAGCCGTCGCCGTCCTTATTGATTGAGGCGACTTGCGTGTTCATGCGCAAGTCGATGCCGCGGTCGCGCATAGCCTCGGCCACACCGTCGCGGAGATCCATGTCGAAGCCCCGCAACACCTGGTCGCCACGGTAGAGCACGGTGACGGAGACACCGAGGCCGGCAAAGATCGATGCGAACTCCATGCCGATATAGCCCGCACCGATAATGACGATGCTCTCGGGTAGCGCTTCCAACTGGAAGCACTCATTGGAGCTGATGAGATGCTCTCTGCCGGAAACTTCCGGCATCGCAGGATGGGCGCCAGTCGCCACCAAGATATATTTGGCCGAGATCGTTTCATCCCGGTCGAGAATCTTAATCTCATGCGGCCCCGCCACCGTCGCGCGCGTCAGGAAGCGGTCGACACCTGAATTCTCCAGCGCACGCGTGTAGAGCCCGTTCAGCCGGTCGACCTCGAGGCGGACATTCTGGATCAGCGTCGGCCAATCGAACCGCACGCCGTCGCAAGTCCAGCCGAACGCCTTGGCATCTTCAATCTCGTCACCATATCGGCTGCCATAGACGAGCAGCTTCTTCGGCACGCAGCCGCGGATCACGCATGTGCCGCCGACGCGATATTCCTCGGCAATGCCAACGCGAGCGCCGGTCTCCGATGCGAGCCGCGCGGCGCGAACCCCGCCCGAGCCCGCGCCAATAACGAATAGGTCGTAATCATATTCTGCCACTTGGTCTTACTCTCCCGCCCGGCGCATTGTCTTGATCCCGCCACTGGTGGCCACGAAAGCCAAATCGGCAAGGCCAAGAAACAGCCCGTGCTCGACCACGCCGGGAACGCGCTTCAGCGCGAACGCGAGCACTTCCGGCTCGGAAATATTGTTGAAGGCGCAATCGACAATAAGATTGCCCTGGTCGGTAATGAACGGCAAATCACCCTTCCCCGGCCGGAGCCTGATTTCGCCTTCGCACCCGGCCTCCGCCGAAAGCGCCTCAATCAAACGCATGGTTGCCCGCAAACCGAAACGCACCACTTCCACCGGCAGTGGATGGCTGCCGAGCGTCTTTGACACTTTGCTGCCGTCGGCGATCACCACCATGCGGTCAGAGGCGGTCGCCACGATCTTCTCGCGCAGCAGCGCGCCGCCCCCGCCCTTGATCAGGCGAAGCTGATCGTCCATTTCATCGGCGCCATCGACCGTCAGATCGAGTTGCGGAGTTTCGTCGAGTGATGACAGCGGAATGCGAAGCTTCTCGGCATGGGCCCTCGTCGCTTCAGACGTCGGTACGCAAAGCACCTCAAGTCCGTTGCGCACAAGTCCACCGACAGCTTCAACAAAATGAAACGCGGTCGATCCGGTGCCAAGTCCAAGCTTCATGCCCGGCTTGACGAGATCGATCGCGGTCTCAGCTGCCTTCGCCTTGAGGTCGTCGACCTCGGTCGCAGCGTCGCTCATCGGCCTTCGAGCCCTCCCATCATGACGTATTTCAGTTCCACGAACTCATCGATGCCATGATGAGAGCCTTCGCGGCCCTGCCCGGATTCCTTCACGCCGCCAAACGGCGCCAGCTCCGACGAGATGATCCCCTCGTTGAGGCCGATCATGCCATATTCGAGCGCCTCGGCCACCCGCCAGCTGCGTGAAAGATCGCGCGTATAAAAAAAGGCGGCAAGACCGTATGGCGTGCCATTTGCTAAAGCGACGGCCTCGTCTTCGTCTCGGAAGCGGAATAAAGGTGCCACCGGCCCAAACGTCTCTTCCTGCGCGATGGTCATGTCAGACGTGACCTCGGTCAGCACGGTCGGCTCGAAAAACGTGCCACCCAACGCATGACGATTGCCGCCGGTAAGGACCTTGGCACCTCGCGTCACGGCATCCTCCACATGCGCCGCGACCTTGGCGATGGCCGCCTCGTGGATGAGCGGGCCTTGCACCACGCCTTCTTCCGTACCCGCGCCGACCTTTAGCTTGGCGACTTCGGCCGCGAGCTTCCCGGCGAAACTGTCATAGATGCCGTCCTGCACCAGGATGCGGTCGGCGCTGACGCAGGTCTGGCCGGAGTTCCGGTATTTCGAGGCGAGCGCGCCTTCGACCGCGGCATCCACGTCAGCGTCGTCAAACACAATGAAAGGCGCATTGCCGCCAAGCTCAAGCGACAGCTTCTTCACGGTGGCCGCCGACTGGCGCATCAAGAGCTTGCCGACTTCTGTCGAGCCAGTGAACGTAATCATGCGGACGAGCGGGTTTGATGTGAGCTCCCCTCCAATGGCCTCAGGGTCGCCGGTCACGACATTGAGCACACCAGGAGGGACGCCTGCCCGCACGGCCAATTCAGCCAGCGCCAGCGCGCAAAGCGGCGTCTCTGGTGCGGGCTTCACCACCACCGTGCAACCGGCAGCCAGGGCCGGCGAAATCTTGCGGGTAATCATGGCGAGGGGAAAATTCCACGGCGTGATGGCGCCGACCACACCCACCGGCTGCTTCAGCACGAGCATCCGCCCGCTCTTTTTCGACGTCGGGATGATCTCGCCATAGATGCGTTTTGCTTCCTCGGCGTAGAACTCGGTGAAGGACGCGGCGTAGTCCACTTCCGCACGCGCTTCCGCCAGAGGCTTGCCCTGCTCGGACGTCACAATCAACGCGAGGTCTTCCTTGTGGTCGCGCTGTAGCTCGTACCAGCGGCGCAGGATCACCGCCCGCTCCTTGGCGAGCTTGCCGCTCCATTCGGAAAACGCCGCGTTGGCGGCTTCGATTGCCGCCCGCGTTTCCTTTTGACCGAAGTCCGGCACGCAGCCGATTTCTGCGCCCGTCGCCGGATTGGTGACGTTGAGCGTCCGCATACCGGTCCATTTGCCACCGATCAGGCACTGATCCCTGGCGATTGATGGGTCGTTGAGCTGCATGGCCCGCTCTCTACGCCGCCGCTTGCTGGGCCGCAAGAGCAGGTGCTTGCCAGGGCGAAGGGCACATGTGACAGAGGCGTCATGTTGAAGGGCACTACGATCGTCTTCGACCTCGACGGCACGCTAGTCGATACCGCGCCAGACCTCACCAACGCGCTAAACGACGTGCTCACCCGACGGGGCTATGACCCCGTGCCGCGCGCCGCCATCCGCGCCGCAGTCGGCCGGGGTGCGCTGGCGATGATCGAGGAAGCGCTCCGCATGACGGGGACGCAAGACGACATGGACCAGATGCTGGCTGAATTCCTCGTCCACTACGAAGCCAATATCGCCGTCGAGAGCCGCCCCTTCCCCGGCGCCATAGCTGCGTTGGAGCGGCTGGCCGCTTCCGGCGCCACGCTCGCCGTGTGCACAAACAAGCGTGAACACTTGAGCCGCATGCTGCTAGAAGCGCTAAAGCTCGACGAATATTTCGACGCACTGGCTGGACGGGACACATTCGCCATGTCGAAGCCCAATCCGGGTCACCTCACAGGCGTCGTCGCCCTTGCCGGGGGCGATGCCTCGCGCGCGATCATGGTCGGCGACAGCGCCGTCGACATCACCACGGCAAAAGCCGCCCGCGTGCCCTCGATCCTGGTGAGCTTCGGCTACTCACCGCCGCCGCCAGAGGGGCCGTCCCCAGACGCCGTCATTGATCATTTCGACGCGCTTGAGAAAAATGTGTATCCCCTCCTCAAATGTCTGACACGGGAGACATAGGAATGCGACGCATCGTGACCGGCGCTTGCCTGGTTTTCCTTCTAGGCGGAACCGCCTACGCCGCTGAGGACAAAGCGGGGTCTCAGAAATGCACCGAGTGGCTGATGCAGGCCGAAGCGCTGGTCTACGGCAAGATCAAGGCTAAGGCATTGAACGAGCAGAAGGCCGAAGAGATC
>JAGPVD010000116.1 GCA_018067145.1 Methyloceanibacter sp. | reverse complement strand
CTCCATATAGAAGGCCGGGCCCGGGTCCATCATGGCGCCACGTGGCGCCACGGCGAGAACGGAGAGCGCGTTGGTGAGCCCGCGAACCAGATAGCTCGTGCCCTCCACCGGATCGACGGCGATGTCCGCCTTGAGGGCAGCCTCGGGACGGCCGAGGTGCTCGCCACGCTGGGGCTGGGGGGCCTCGCCCGCGGAGGTCTCACCAATGACCACAAGGGCGTCTATATCGATCTTGGTCAGCGCATCGCGCATGGCGTCGAGCGCGGCACGACCGCCATCATCGCCATCGCCACGCCCAATCCAATTGAAGGCGGCACAGGCCGCCCCCTCAGTAACGCGGCGCAGCGAATAGACGAGTTCCGGATTGACCTTGTCCGGGGTCTCCATAACATCTCCTCAAGCGGGAATTTGTTCAAAAAGGCCAGAAAGCCTTGGCTCACTATACCTTATGGGTCGGTGCAGCCCCAATTATCAAGGCAGGAGGCTGATTAGCGCGCCCTATCCAAAGCGTCTAGCTGGCGCGACGCCGCGGATCGAGGGCATCGCGCAAGGCATCGCCCAGCACATTGACCGAGATCAGAGCCCCGATCAGGACGAGACCGGGCAGCACCGTCACCCACCAGGCCCCGGCGAACATAAGATCGTAGCCCGAGCGGATCAAAGTGCCCAGCGACGGCTTCGTGACCGGCATACCAAGGCCGAGGAAGGACAAAGCCGCCTCGGCCATGATGGCGCCGGCGACCTGCGTGGTGGCGATGACCACCAGCGGCGACAGGATATTCGGCAGAATATGGCGCTGCACAATGGCGCGATCGCTGCTCCCGACGGACCGAGCCGCCCGGACATAGTCCTTAGCTACCTCGACCAAAGTGGCCGCGCGGGTGGTCCGTGCGAAGACCGGCCACTCCGCCAGGCCGATGACAAGGACCAACAGCGGCACGGCGAATTGGCTGAGCGCCTGGCCCCCGAGACCAGCCCGGAACAGGGCCATGACGATGATCGCCATCATCAGGGTCGATAAGGACAGCTGGATGTCGGCGGCGCGGGTCACAAGCACATCCACCCTCCCCCCGAAAAAGCCAGCGAGCAGGCCTAAGGGCACACCAATCGCGGCCTGGATGACCACGGCGAGGATGCCGACCAGGAGCGAGATGCGCGTGCCGTAGAGGATGGCGCTGAAGAGGTCGCGACCTTGCGCGTCCGTGCCGAGCAGAAAGCGCGCATCGCTGCCTTGCTGCCAAATGGGCGGCAGCTCCGCGTCGAGGAGATCGAAGCTTGCCAGATCAAACGGGTCTTGCGGCGCGATGAGAGGCGCGAGCAGCGAAGCGAGCGCCACAACGGCAAGCAACAGCGCGGCAAAGGCCGCACCTGGACGCTCGGCGGCGAAGCCAGCGAGCACACGGGGGCTCATATGCGATGCGCTCGCGCTCATCGCGCACCCTCCAAGCTGACGCGCGGATCGAGCGCTAGGCTGAGCAAGTCGACAATCGTGTTGGTGATGACGAAGAACAGCCCCACCAGCACGAGATAGGTTGTGATGAGCGGGATATCGGAACGCGTCACCGCCTCGAGGAATAAAAAGCCCATGCCCGGCCACTGAAACACCGTCTCGGTGAGCAGCGTGTAAGCGATGAGCGTGCCGATCTGCAGCCCGCCCACGGCGACGAGTGGCAGCAACGCGTTGCGCAAGGCGTGAACAAGCCATACCCGGAGCGGCCGGGCGCCCTTGGCCCGCGCGGTGCGAACATAGTCATGACCGAGCTCGTCGAGCATCGCGCCGCGCACCAGCCGGATGAAGAGCGGCAACATGATCGAGGACAGCGTGAGCGCCGGAAGCAACAGATGCTTGAGACCGTCGAGGGTGAATAAGCCACTCTGCCAGGGCCCGAGATCAATCGTCTCGCCTCGGCCGAACGCCGGCAGCCAGCCGAGCCACACCGAGAAGACGGTGATAAGGAAGATGCCGGTGAGGAACACGGGCACGGATATGCCGAGCACGCTGACGCCTAAGACCAGTTTGGCACCAAGTGAATTGGGCCGCACGGCGCAATAGACGCCGCCGGGCACTGACAGCAGAAGCACGATGAGGCTCGCGCCCAAAACCAACTCGAAGCTGGCTGGGAACTTGGCGAGCACCACTTGGACCGTGGGCCGCTTGTAAATGATGGACGTGCCGAGATCGCCGGTGGCCGCGTCACCGAGATAACGCGCAAGCTGCACCGGCCAAGGCGCATCGAGACCAAGCTCATGACGAAGCTCGGCCCGCTCTGATTCCGGCACTGCCTGACCCATGATCTCGCGTAAAGGATCGCCGAGACTTGTGCGCACGGCAAAGGCGATGACGAGGATCGCCACCATGACGAGCAGAGCTTGGAAAAGACGGCCCGCGGCAAAAGCGAACGCAGATGCAAACGCTTTCATGGACGTTTCAAAGCCGGGTCAGGCAAAAGGCGGTCGTGGCAGCGACCAAGGCCTGCCACGGCACGAACAGAATGATCAGCGCATCGTAGTCGGTGGCCGGGTAAAGCAGGAAGCCTGCAGCCGCGCCGACAACCACGATCAGAATCCAGTTTTTTGGGCGCCTGATTGCTTCGGCCGAAATGCCAGCGCCGAACGCGGTGAGCCCGGCGCCGATCGCTCCGCCGCTTACTCCGGCAAGCACGAGCCCCACCAACTCGCGGTTCGCCTTGGCACCTTCGATCGTGCCAAACAGCTCCGAGCCAACGACGGCCGAGAACATGTCGCTTGCCGTGTTGACCGCGGCGAGCCAGCCGATCACCGTTAGGACCAACGCGAGTAGGCATTCGGCAACGTCCCGGGTGACCCAAATCCACATCATGAGGGCGATGCCCATCCCGAACGCGATCCCCGCGTGCAGCGGAACCCCTCTTGAGTTCAAGAAAAGCCCGGCATCGTCCAGACGCATTTCGGGAAAGGGAGACGGGATCGCGGACACCAATCCGGTGAGCAACCCCACCCCGGCCATAGTGGCAATGGCACGGACGCCCAGCGGCGGCCGCGGCAGAGTATCGGCCCTGAGGAAATCCCACTTCATCCCCAATAGCGGGCAATTCCGATTGTGCTGCCGCCCCCTGAGTGATCCCTAGCGCCGCCAAGAAAACGGTCACTATCCAAGGAACTATAGCTGACCAAAATCGGGCTGACCAACGCGAAGGGGGCTAGGGAAACCGACCAGGTGTCACTGCTAGTTCTGTTCGGAAACCCGCTTCAAATTGGCCAAGCCCTTCTTCTGGTCGGCGGACATCATGTCGAGCCCACCCATCACCAGGCAGAAGGCCTTCTCCACGAAGCCGTGTTGACCATGCATCGCCCAGGTGACCTTCGTCTTGTCGCCCTCGGGTTCGAAGGTGAAATCCGAGTTTGTACCGCCTTCAAAGGGCTCGGTGAATTTAACTTCGATGTTGACCGCTTCGTCGGGGCGGCTCTCGACAATCGTCATCGAGCCGGAACCGACTTTGTCGTCGCCGGCCCAGGCAGCCGCGGCGCCCTTGCCGACGTCAGGCCCCGAATAGGTCATCTTCACATCGGGGTCGAGTTCCGCCCAAGGCGACCACGCCTCAAACTTATGAAAGTCGTTAACTTGAGCAAAGACTTTGGCTGGCGACGCCGCGATGGTGGTCGAATTCTCGATCCGATAGTCGGAGGGCTGCAGCGCGACGACGATGACAAATACGAGAACGGTCGCCACCAGCACATACAAAATCTTCTTCAGCATTGGATATCCCTCCAAAGGCCCCCGGCCCTATTCAATAACCAGATCACCGAGATACGGCATGTCGATGACATTCACCACCGGTTCGATATTCACATTTCTGCGGGCGGCCCAGGCAAGATGCTGCCATTGGAGCGGCAGTAGCGCCGCGTCGTCATAGAGGATGCGTTCGATCTTCTTGAGGACCGCCGCCCGCGCCTCAGGGTCCGTCATCGTCTGGGCCTGGAGCGTCAGCCGGTCGACCTCTGGATTTGAATAATTGCCAGCATTGTATTGCCCGTAGCCGGTCTTCTGGTCCGGCGTCATCGCCAGGAACTCATAGAAATTAGCCGAGTCTAGCGTATCGGACTGCCAACCGATCATCATGATGTCAGCGGCGCGCTCATCGAAGCGCTGCCAATATTGCGCCTTCGGCAGAGTCTGGAGATCGACCTTGATTTTGATCTTGGCGAGCATGGCGGCGACGGCCTCGGCAATGCGCGCATCCCCGACATAACGGTTATTGGGGGCAATCATGGTCGCCGAGAAGCCGTCGGCGTAACCGGCCTCTTTCATCAGTGCCTTCGCCTTGGCCATGTCGTGGCGGGGCGTGAGCGCAGGGTCGTGACCGGCAAAGCCAACTGGGCTCAACTGATGGGCCGCCGTGGCCTGCCCGCGCATGATCTTCTTAGCGATGCCCTCGCGGTTGATGGCGTAGCTCATGGCCTGCCTGACGCGACGGTCCTTGAATGCTGCCACCCGATCCTGGTTCAGCTCGAAGGTGAGGATGCGCGTTGAAGGGAGCGCCACCACCGTGCAGCAATCGGCGGCCTTGATGCGATTCAGGTCCGTGGGCGGTACCGGCCCAATAAAGTCGACATCGCCAGCGAGCAGCGCCGCCACGCGCGTC
>JAGPVD010000112.1 GCA_018067145.1 Methyloceanibacter sp. | reverse complement strand
GGTAGCCTTCTCCGCGCCACCAAGTACGTGACGACGGACTGGGCCGAGAAGGTCGACATGAAGACTGGCCGTCCGGTGAAGGTGCGTGAGCATTCGCCGCTTGAAATTGGTCGTAACGTTTCGACCTGCCCGTCTGCGATGGGCGGCAAGGATCAGCAGCCTGGTGCGGTTGATCCCAAAGAGCCGAACATCTTCTACATGCCCACCAACAACTGGTGCATGGAACTGGAGCCTCAGGAGCGCACGCACACGAACCAGGGCACTGTCTATGTGTTCGCGAACGTGTACATGTTCCCCGAGAAGCCTGGCACGACTGGCAAGATCAAGAAGTACGACGTCTTGACCGGTAAGACCCTCTGGGAGATCCCGGATCCGTACCCGAACTGGGGCGGCACCATGGTCACCGACGGTGGTCTGATGTTCTATGGCTCGCTTGGTGGCGACTTCCGCGCGGTCGACCGGAATTCCGGTAAGGTCCTGTGGAGCCGCAAGCTTGGTTCCGGCATCATCGGCAACCCGGCGACTTGGAAAGTGGGCGGCAAGCAGTACGTCGGTGTCTATTCGGGCATCGGTGGCTGGATCGGCCTTCCCGCGGTGGCTGGACTTGATCTCTCTGACAAGTTCGGTGCAATCGGTTCGACGGCCATGACTAAGGCTGCCGGCCTGAACTTTATCCCGCAGGGTGGCACGCTGAACGTCTTCCGCCTCTTCAACTAAGCGGAAACTTCTAGATTAACGGCGTCCGATGCCCTTGCGGCATCGGGCGCCATTTCCATATATAACGCTAGAAGAGTTGGCCCCCTTGGCGGGTTTGGCCGATGGATCTTGGTCCTAGCGTTCCGTGCCCGCCCCAAACAAGGCGATACAGGCACGTGTTTTCCCCCCCCAGAACGATCCTTACGGCTTTGGCCGTCTGCCTCCTTGGTCTCGGTGTCACCGCTGCAGCGTCCGCCGAAAAGAAGTCCCTTCAGAGGGATCTCAACAAGCAGTATGAGGAGCTCACGCCCAGCGAGCACATCGCGATCCGTGCGGCTGCCAAGGCGGCCTATAAGGGCAAGAAGCTCAAATTGCTCAGTATCTGTGCCGACCCTGGCAACATGCCGCTGTCGAGCATCCAGATGGAGGGCTTTCAGAACAAGCTGGCCGAGTTGCTCGCGAAGTCCACTGGCGCCAAGACCAAGTTCTATTGGCAGCCCTTTATCGAGCGGGGGCTGACCCGCTCTACGTTTGATACGCATATGTGTGACGTGATGTTCGACATCCCCATGGGCTACGAAAGTCTGCTGACGACCGTCCCCATCTACAAAACCCCTTACGTTCTGGTCTATCGGAACGACAAGGGCCTTGAACTCACGGGTCTTGATGACCCAAAGCTCAAAGATCTCAAGATCGGCGTGTTCCAAACGTCAGGCGTTCGCCTGGCGCTCGCCAAGCGTGGCTTGGTCAATAACGTGAAGCTTCAGACGCAGACCCATGACGGCGATCTCGTTCCCGAGAATCAGCCCTGGTACGTCATCCAGCGCATGCTTGATGGTGAGTTTGACGTGGCCGCCGTGTTCGGCCCGTTCGCGGGCTGGGTGGACACCATGAAGGACGAACCGATCACTGTCCTGCCGATCAATCTCGACGACGACACCGTGCCGCTCGAGTTCGAGTTGGGCCTCGGTGTGCGCAAGACGGACGTGTTCCTCAAATATCTTCTCGATTTCGCGCTCGAGGATAACGTGGAGGAAGTGGAAGCCATCATGAGGGAATATGGCGTGCCGCTCGTCCAGTGCAGCAAGTGTGTTGTTGCCGGCGACCTGCCGGCACATGGCAGTTACACCAAGTTCGCCGATCTGAAATTCGAGGCGCGTCCCGACCTTGCGTCACCCGATCAGGTCATCACGCAGGAAAAGCTTGATGGCTGGCTGGCCGAAGGTGCCGACCCTCAGCAGGAGCTGAGCAACGCGCTGATCGGCAACGACTTCGAACGCATCAAGTATCTGGTGGGCAAGGGTGCGGACGTTAACAAGCCAAACCGGCAGAATTGGACACCGTTGACCAGCTCCGGGCGTCAGCGCCATGACAAGACGATCGAGTTGCTGATCGAGCTTGGCGCGGACCCCAACAAGGTCGATGGCAACGGCATAACACCGCTTGCCGCCGCGTTGATGCGCGATCACGTTCCCTCGATCGAGGTGCTCATCGAGAAGGGTGCGGATGTGAATGTCTCCGGTCAGCAGGGCTATCGTCCGCTTACTCTGGCTCTCGCCGAGCAAAAATACGAGGCAGCCAAAGCACTTATGGAGGGCGGGGCGGATGTTAGCCACGCCGCATCCGGCCAGGGGCTGACGCCGCTCATGATCGTGGCGGCGCAGACTGGGCCGGCGGAGGGATCGATCTTCCTGCCGGGTAGCGCGCGCCCGACGGACGTTGCTAAGGCCTTGGTGGATAAAGGCGCTGATATTGACGCTCAATCGGACAACGGCATGACCGCGTTGATGATCGCGGCGTCGAATAACAGCGCTCCGATGATTGGTCTCTTAATTGATGCCGGGGCCGATCCGGCAATCAAGAACGCGCAAGGACAAACCGCCGAAGAGGTGGCCGACCTGAATGACCATCAGGAAGCCTCACAGGCCATCCGGGTGCTCTCTAGTTCCAGATCCGCGGGGCAGTGATGACCATGTTCTCTCACATGCTGAGACACGCCGGCGCCATGGCAATCGCCGTGGCCTTCTGTGTATTTGCGGCGCCCCCAGTTAGCGCTGCTGACTACCCAGACTTCGACGACGCTTCGGTGACCAAGCGGGCGGAGCAGGTGATCGAAGAGCGCTCGAAGGATGGCGTCTTCATCTTCCGCGATCCCAAGCTCAACTCCGATCTCAACCTCGTCTACGAGAAGGTCAAGATCGTGCGCGGCATGAAGGGCTATGGCTGGTTCGCCAACGCCATCTTCCACAAAAAGGACGAGCCGGAAAAACAATACGCCATCGATTTCTGGTTTAAACCCCAGCGCGACGGCGACGACCTCGATTTGATCGATATCCGTGTGCAGAAGGGCCCCAAGCGTGACGGTGACGGCTACACCATGATTACGCGGCTGCCCGTGGCGTGGTGGTGGCTACCGGTGCAGGAGCATCCCGGCACCACGGAGGACACGCGGGCGTGGCACGTGATGAGTGTGATCCACAATTACATCAATAAGAACAAGAACGACGAAGGCGCGCTCGAGCTGACCGACAAGGAGACGGGAGAGAAGATCCCGCTCGAGTTCGTCGAGATGCATCGGCCGATCCGCTATATCAAAAAGGACGGCATGTATTTCGCCTGTAGCGATTTCCGCAAGGTCGGCAGCGACAACGAGTATTACGACATCGATTTTTGGGTCGACGAGAAGACCGGTCGGCTGCAAGTCGATGATGTGAAAATCCACAAAGTCCCGATCCAGGAGGATGGGATTTGGACGCAAAAGGACCTCTATACCTTCGAGGGCATGGATTTCGAGGTTACCCTCTGAGCCTGGTGCCTGGGGGCTCGGGTGTAGTCAAAATGACGCAATTTCGTCATGGCGCCCTTGCCTTGGCGGGTATTTTCACTATGACAGCCTAATGCAAGGCCATGAGGCCCAAGAGAGCGCTTCCATCCCTTCCCGGATTTGGAAGCTAAGCTCCGGTTAGCCTGGGTTCACGGAGGACGACCCCATCACGACCCTGAGGGGCAGTGCGGCATGCCGTTCTAGGGACGGCGCCCATGGGCTGAGCGATTCCCTGCCGGGGGCTCGCCCCCAAAGTGGCGGGGTTTGTTCCGTCGTTACGCCGCGTATTGGCAATTTTCTTCCGACAGTTTTCCATGACAAGACGTGTCGCAAAAGGCACTATGTGTCCGAGGGTTCGCCAAGTTTTTGTGTTCAATAGTCTCAATCAAAACATCAGCTAGGGTAAGGAAACAAAACAGTGCGCAACACCATCATCGGAGTATTGGCATTTGCTCTCGTCGGCACGATAGGTGCGATGGCATGGACAGCCTGCGCCATGGACGAGCCTGGGCAGTCCGAGGAAAAGGCGGCTGATAAGGCTGCTGATGCGGCCGCGGGCGAATGCTGCGAGAAGGGTGACACCACCCCGCCGCTTGAGCTCATTGCGAAGACGCCAAAGGGTGGCCTCCACAATCCCTATAATGACGATCTTGAGTCAATGGCCAAGATCGGCCAAAAAAGGTACCTGGCCTATGGCTGCAATGGCTGCCACGGCGGCGGCGGCGGGGGCGGCATGTGCCCGCCAATCACCAATGACGCGTGGGTCTATGGCGCCGACGATGACGTCGTGTTCCGGTTGATCGCTCAAGGCACCGATGACCTCAAGAAAGAGGGTTACAAGCGCGTCCGCAAGGAAGTGGTTGTTGGACCGATGCCGCCCTTCGGTGGGATCATCAAGACCTCGGACGAGCTGTGGAGGGTCATCGCCTTTCTCCGCACGAAGAACCCGAGCTCAATTAAGAGGGTGAATAAGCCTGTTCAATAAGCGTCCCGGTTTCAATTCCGACGAGTTTGAAAGCCGCCAAGCCCAAAAAGCTTGGCGGCTTTTGCATGTCCAGCGTGCAACGCCGCAAATGAATTCTTGGCAATGTTCATTGCCAAACTATGGAAGAGTTTTTGCTCATCCCTTATATGTTACTGGAATTCAGTGTCTTAGGAGACGCGTCCCGGTAGCCATATTGTGCGGTGCGCATTGCCAACCGGCAGCATCTTTGAGACACAAAGCAGAGCATTTCTCGGGTCACTGTGGCCTGAGTTCCACGGCAGAAGGTATCAGACCAAAGTGATGCAGCTGTTGAGTTGGCCACTTCCCAGTTCCCGCCGCGCCGCTAGACCGATTGTCCGCGCCGCCGCCGTCCTCCTTGCAAGCCTCGCGGTGCTGAGCGGTCCCGCCGTGATCGGCCCCGCTATGGCGGAGCCCGCTGCTGGCAATGAGGAAACTTCTGCAACGCCTGCTGCGGACGCCAAGAAGAACATGCGCGTCATCTATCTCGGCAAGGAATATCCCGAGCCTCTGCCGCTCTCCTATTCCGAGAAGGTCATCACCGACAAAGGCATCCAAGGCGCGCGCCTGATGCTCAAGGAGGCGAACCAGGCGGGAAATATCGTTGGTTATTCTTTTGAGATGGTCGAAGACATCGGGCCCGCGGACGGCGACGTGGTGGCCAAGGCTAAGGAAGCGCTCGCCAACGGTGAGCGGTTTTTCATTGCCGATTTGGAGCCCGAAGATCTTCTTGCCGTAGCCGATCTGCCAGGGGCCAAGGACGCGCTGATCATGAACATCCGTTCGAGCGCGACGTCGCTGCGCCAGGCGGATTGCCGCGCGAATGTCTTCCACATCATCCCCGACTACGCCATGCGCGCTGACGCGATTGCCCAATATCTGATTTGGAAGAAATGGCCGAAATGGTTGGTCGTCCGGCGCGACACGAAAGAGGATCAGGATTATCTGGCGCAAGTGAAGCGCTCCGCCGCGCGCTTCGGCGGCAAGGTGGTCGAGGACCATGTCTATAGGCTGGCGCCTGGCGCCCGGAACCTGGACTCAGGCTACCAGCAGGTTCAGTCGCAGATCCCCATGGAAACCGAGAGCGCCCCCGACCATGACGTGGTTTGGGCCATCAACTCGGATGACGACTTTGGCGACTACCTCATGTACCGGACCTCTTTGCCCCGGCCCGTCGTTGGTACCCAAGGCCTTCAGGCGACGGCTTGGGACAAATCCTACACGGAGTCCGGGGGCATGCATTTCCAGAATGCCATCCCGCGCCTTGCAGATCGTAATCCGGTCGAGCGCGACTACACGGCCTGGCTCGGCTTCCGTGCTCTCGCCGATGCGGCCATGAAGTCGGGCGACACCACGCCTAAGTCGGTGAAAGATTATCTGCTTTCCGACGAATTTAAACTCGAGGCCTTCAAAGGTCAGGCGCTCAGCTTCCGCACCTGGGACCACCAGATGCGGCAGCCGATCATCCTCGGCGGTGGCACCCGCGTGCCGGTTTCGACCTCGCCGCAAGAGGGCTTTCTGCACCCGACCTATCTCACCGACACGCTCGGCTTCGACAAGCCTGAGACCAAGTGCAAGTTCTAACGTCTCCAGACCAAAGGTAGATCCCCCATGACTCGCATCAGTCTTGCTACAGCCTTTACGGCGGCGTTTCTCATTGCTGCGCCTGCTTATGCCGAGACGATCTTCGTCTCGAACGAGAAGGACAATACGATCACGGTCATCGACGGTGAGACGTTGAAGACTATCAAGACCATTGAGACCGCGCGGCGGCCTCGTGGCATTGTGCTGGACCCGGCCTCCAAGGAATTGTTTGTGGCGGCCGGCGACGGTGACATCATTGACGTCATCGACACCAAGAAGCTGGAAGTCGTCCGCACGCTGGATTCCGGTCCGGACCCGGAGCTGATGGCGATCGATCCCGCCGGCGAGATCATCTATATCGCCAACGAGGACGATAGCCTTGTTACCATCATGGACATCGCCAGCGGCGACGTGATCGCCGAAGTGCCGGTTGGCGTCGAGCCGGAAGGCATGGCTGTGAGCCCCGACAGCAAATACACGGTCGCTACGTCGGAGAGCACGAGCATGGCGCATGTCATTGACAACGCCACCAACAAGCTGATCGCCAATGTGCTTGTCGACTCCCGTCCTCGCGAAGCGAAGTTCTCGCCCGACGGCAAGGAGCTTTGGGTCTCTTCGGAAGTGGGTGGCACCATCGCCGTTGTCGATCCCAAGACATGGAAGATCACGAAGAAGATCACGTTCGAAGTGCCTGGTGTGCGGCCTGAGCAGCTTCAGCCTGTGGGCATGGACTTCGCGCGGAACGGCAAGATTCTATTCTCGCCGCTTGGCCCGTCCAATCGGGTCGCCGTTATCGATACCGACACCAAGGAAGTCATCGACTACATCTTGGTCGGTCAGCGGCCTTGGCATGGTGAACTCAGCCCTGACGGCAAGAAATATTATGTCGCCAACGGCCTCACCAATGATCTGACGGTGATCGATGTAGATAGCCTGAAGGCCAAGAAGTCGGTGCCGGTGGGTCGTCTGCCGTGGGGCGTCGCCATTATGCCGTAGACGGCGTTCCGGCTACGGCTAACAGCCAGCAACTGGCTAGCTTGCTCGGACGCGGCGCCCAATGAAGTGGGCCGCCGCTTCCGCTACCAGAACCGCCCCCAGCGAGATTACAACGGAGATTACCGTGAGCCTTAGTGCGCCGGCATCGCCGCCGGGAACTTGGGTGAAGGTGTAGATAAGGGTCGGCAGGGTCTGCGTTTCTCCTGGGATATTCGAAACGAACGTAATCGTCGCGCCGAACTCGCCCATGGAGCGGGCGAAGGCAAGGACGGCGCCGGCAATGATGCCCGGTGTGATTAGAGGCAACGTAACGGTAAGAAACACCCATGCCCGGCTGGCGCCGAGCGTGCTTGCCGCCTGCTCGAGCCGCTGATCGACAGCCTCGACCGAGAGCTGAATCGCCCGCACCAGAAGCGGAAAGCCCATGATCGCGCAGGCTAGCGCCGCGCCGGTCCAGCGGAAGGCAAAGACGATGCCAAAACTGTCGTAGAGCCAGGAGCCGATCGGCCCTTGCTTGCCGAACAGCAGCAGCAGGACATAGCCCGTCACCACTGGAGGCAGAACGAGCGGCAGCAGCACCAGCGCGTTGACGAAGGGGCGGCCAAAGAATCTGCAGCGCCCGATCAGCATGGCCACCGCGATGCCAATGGGCAGGCTCACCAGCGTGGCCACGGCGGCGACGCGCAAGGAGAGCTTGATGGCGGTGAGTTCTTCTGGTGTCAGACTAAACACGGAGCGATCTTACCATCGGCTGAGGATAAGACCTAAGCGGGACGTGTCGCGGACCCTTTGGGCCAAATGTCCTGGCTTATAGGGGCAGGTAGCGCGGCGCGGGTGTCTCGTCAGCGGGGTTCATCAATTGGAGTAGCGCCTCCTTGACCTTGGGCTCGAGCCCTTCGCCGCCTTGGTCGATATAAGCGAAAATCGCCTCGCGCATTCGCGGATCCCAGAATTTTTTGATGTGGTTCGCGATCCCCGGCACGACCTCGTCCTCCCGCTGAGACAGGAAGAACTTGCCGATTTGGTTCGCCATGTAGACGAGGTTGTCGGGCTTCATGGTGCGAGACGCTCCGTGGCTTGAGGCGAGGGGAGGGTGAGGCTACTCCGCCGCGACCAGAGGCTCGGCGATCCGCCGCGCTTCGAGCGCACGCACGCC
>JAGPVD010000110.1 GCA_018067145.1 Methyloceanibacter sp. | reverse complement strand
TGTCGTGCTTGGTTGACCAAGCCAGATTCGGTTTGCCGGAGATGGCGTCGCCAGCGGCATCATCGGGAACGGCATTAGCGAGGATTTGCTCTTCCGGTATGGCCTCGAGCAGACCAAGCCCGATCATTTGCGGCGCAATACGCGGGCTCAGCATAATGTTGGGGCTCATGGGGCCATAACCCAGATCGACGATCTCGTATGTCGGCGCCCGCAAGCTCACCGTCTCGCCGCCGGCAAGCGTGACCGGCTTCTCCTCATAGTCGATTTTGGTTTTGCCTTCGGCTGGGTGACCCTGAATGGCGAAATCCTGAAGCTGGCCGCCATAGGTGGGATCGGGAATCGAAAGTGCCTTATGGGCCGCGAGCGCTGCAATTTCCTCGGGCGTGGCAGGCGGCACCGAGAGCCTGATCAGCATGCCGCCTGAACTGTCATCGGCGGTCAGTGGCGGGCGGCCACGACCGTCCTTCAGATGGCAGCTTTGGCAGCCACGTGAGTTGAACAGCGGGCCTAAGCCATCGGACGCATCGGTCGAGGCCGGAGCCGAGACCCATAGCTTGCGGAAGATGGAGTTCCCGATCTTGAAGTCGAGCTCCCGGCGAAAACCCATATTGCCGGAAGACAGAGAGAAGGCGTTGGCGGTATCGATGGAACCGCGTGAGGTGGCGCCGCCACCCGGCTTGTCTTCGCCCTGCTCAAGCTTGGAGAAATCTGTGGTTGGGGCCTGCAGACGTTCCAGACCCTCGGCCGCGCCGGTGCCATAAGTCGCCACAGCGCCGACCAGCAACGGCAGAGCTGCACCGAACGCGACGACACCGCCAAGGAGGGCTCGACAACTCCGCCCTGACGGCGTTCGCTGAAACAGCTTTATTGTGCGGTCGTTTGTACTCAGTCTTTGCACGCGTCCTACATCAGAAGCTGAGTGTGTTACGTGCTCCGACAACCGTAGCGTGATCCACGCCGCCGCCGCCCGGGTTCCACATATAAAGGAAGTCAGGCTGCACGACCCAACCCTGTGAGATCTCGAAGGTATAGGTAATCTCGACCAAGGATTCATAGTTACGCGCCGCTGGCTCACCGGAGTCGACATCAAAGGCCGACACTTCGTCAGAAATGCCAGTATAGGCAAAGCCGACAGCCAGGGCATCATTCGGCCTTCTGGGGATCATGCCGGTGAACGTTATTCCGACGTCAAAGTAGATGTCGACGAGATTCCGGTCCTCCGGAGCGCCGGCGAATTGGGCGAAGACGCCCACGCCTTGTGGATCTTTGCTACCCGGCTTGCGCCAGATCAACTGCTCGATAGTGCCGTAAATGGCCCAGTCGTGCTCAAGCGGCTTGCCGCCATTGCCGGAGATGGCGATGAGCTCACCACCCACGTCGACGCGCTGATGCTCAAAGTCGCCGAAATGATTCCAACCACCGACCTTGATGGTACCGGGAAGACGGCCGCCGCCGAGCTCATAGCTATAGGCACCCTCCGCCATAAGCAGCGGGTCGTCATCGAGCTCGAAGTCGACGCCGTGATCGTTACAGCGCTGAGGATCACCACCAGCCTTGTCACACTGGGGCGCAGGGTCGCCATTATAGAGACCAACCAAGACGCTGGTCCTCTCGGTCGGCGCCACCGCGACGCGAACACCGGGCGTGGCCAAGGGATAGGCTGGACCTCCACTCGGGTTGTTCTCCGAAGCGATCGGAGCCCAACCCCGAGTACCGTTGAGGAAGTATCTGCCACCGTCGGCCGCAAAGAACTCTTCGTCAGCGGCAAGCTGACCAATTCTAACGGACACAGTGTCGTTGAAGAGGAACTGCTCGAACCATATCTCGAACAGCCGCGTGGCTGGCTCCGCCTCGAGGCTGGACACCGGCATCAGCCCACCGACATTCTCTCCCGTGATGGACTTTCCGTGAATCTGATAGCCGTTGGCGCGGAAGCACAGCCCGCTCCAGAAGCCTAGCCTCTGCATGTTGGCATTCGCGTAGAGCTCCAGGACGCCGTTATACTGACCGCCATCCTTGATGTCGCCCCAGTTGTTAAAGGCTTCAGCGTAATAGGCGCCACCGACGGCGATGCCGGCATTCCCCAGACTATTGCGTACTCCGCCCGGATCGAAAGCGAAGGCCGCATCTTCAGGGATGCCGCCATTCGTGTCCTCTCCAAGCTCAGGGAGATCACAAGCAGCGGAAGCAATGCCCGGCAGGCCCATGAGCGACACAGCCAGAACCGAGGCGAGGCCAATGCCCTTGGCGAGCTTGGCCGAGAGGGAGCGGCCATGCCGCGCCATTCGGCGGGTGGAGGATAGAAGTCGTCCTGTTAGGTCGCTCGTTGCGATCCGCTTATTCATGTTTTCAGCCCCCCCCCAAGGCTTTTCACTATTGCTGGGCCTGCTTGTCGGTTTTTGTTTTTGGCTTCGATGTCGTTAGGCGTTTTGCGTGTTTTTACTCTCAGTCCGCGAGGACCGTCTCGGGCGAACCAAGGCTGTCGGAGCCTTCAAACTCGATGGACTTGAGGTCTAAAGTCGCGACGGCACGCTCGATCGCCTTGATCTGGGCGCGCAGTGCGTCAACCACGTCCTGGACGACCTTGTTACCGACGTCGTTCCCCTCACCGATCATCTGGTCGTACGACTCGGTAGTCAGAGCGCGG
>JAGPVD010000160.1 GCA_018067145.1 Methyloceanibacter sp. | reverse complement strand
CACCCCCAAGAGCGGACATGTTCAGGATCGGCAGCAATGTCGGCTAAGTACTACAAGCCGACAGGTCGCTCGGCTCTAGTGATCAGGGCCGAACGGCGCGAGAATTGCCGAAATCTCCCTACAGTCTCAGGTATATGACTTGACATTCCGTCTTGGTCGGGATCGGTTTGAAGCATGAACCGCATCTTTCCGCGACTGATCCGCCTCTTTCTTGCCACCACCCTCATATTCGTCGGTGTGATCACGCATACGGGTTCTGTGGTTCACTCAGCCTCGAGCGTCTTTAGCCTCCCTCATGAGCACGTCAGCCCTGCGGCAGCCAAGGCAGCTGGCCTCCCCGCGCAGTCCGGCTCGATCAATTTCTTTGAATCTGAAACCGACACGGGTGATCCGAGCCATGCGCTCGGCCTTTGTCTCGACGCGCATTGTTGCACGCCCGCCGTGCAAATGACCGCCCAGGATGTCCTGCGGCCTCCTCTCACGAGTGGAAAGCCTGTCATTGCGGCCACGTCGAACTACGCGCTCTCCGTTGCGAATTCCCTCTTAAGACCACCTTGCGCGATCGCCTGACCGGCGCCCTCCGGGCGCCGCCTGCCTGAAACGGCAGCGGAACTTCGGTGAATCGCGTGCGCTGTTTGCGTCCGACACCGCCTGCTGCTCGTCCATCCTTTTGCAGTCCAGGTGGACAAAAAATGCGCAAACGCCTTTTTCTACTGCTGTCAACATTGCTATCGACCGTGCTGCCAACGAACGCGCAGCGCCACAATGTGCCGGCACTCCGGTCAACTCGTCGCCGCCTGACAGTGAGCGTGCCAAGCAACTTGCTAATCGGGCCTTCGCCTGCGCAAAGGAGCGCAAGCCGCTCCAATCGATCGCCCTATTCAGAACCGAATAGCAGGGGCTTGGCATGAAGAAAGTCACCATTCTTACGCTGGGCGCCCTTGCCGTAGGCGCTATCGGTTTTGCGCTCACTGTCTCGGGGAACAGAACCTCGATCTCCGAGGGCGGACTGTCCGGCCACGCCGAGGATGAGGGTCACGAGGACCACAACGGACACGATGATCACGGCGGCGTGGATCTGACGCCGGGACAGATGGATACCTTCGATGTCCGCACGGCGACCGTCTCCGGCGGACCGATCGCCGTCATGATCGAGCGCCCAGCTGAGGTCGTCTATGACGAAAACGCGCTGGCGCATGTCGTGCCGCGCGTGGCGGGTATCGCCCGTACCATCAACGCCGCCGAAGGCGACCAGGTCGCCGAGGGTCAAGTGCTCGCGGTGTTGGAGAGCCGGGGGTTCGCTGGCGCCAAGGCAGCGTACCTGGCCAGCCTCGAACGGTTGGCGCTGGCCAAGGAGAATTTCGCGCGGGCCGAAGCGTTGATCGACAAGCAGATCGTCTCCAAAAAAACTCACCTCGCAGCCAAAACCGACTACGCCGAAGCCCGTATCAATTTGCGCAGCGCGCGCCAAAAGCTGCTGGCGCTGGGCATTGACGAGGCCCGTCTGAAAGCGATTTCCGAGGAAGCCGACGCCGACCTGACCGAATATGTCATGCGTGCGCCGCTCAGCGGCACCGTGGTCGCCCGTCACATGACGCGCGGCGAATCGGTGCCCATAGACCGCGAGGCGTTCGTCGTTGCCGATGTCTCGACCGTATGGGTCGATATCAGCATCTACGCCCACGACCTGGAACGGGTTGAGGCGGGCCAGACAGTGATCATCGTCACCGAAGGCGAGTTCGAGACGGAGGGAACCATTGTGTTCGTAACCCCCAACGTTTCTGAAGAGACCCGTACCGCAAATGCCCGTGTTGTCCTGGCAAATACGCCGATGCGGCTAAGGCCGGGTATGTTTGTCACCGCTCGCATCGCCGTGGTCGAGGAGCCCGCAGAGGTTCGTGTTCCGGCCACCGCTCTACAGACCCATGAAGGCCGGGACGTTGTGTTCCTGAAGGACGAGGAGGGGCAGCTGAAGCCTCGACCGGTAACGCTGGGGCGACGCAGTAGCGACTACGTCGAGGTGCTGGCTGGCCTCAGAACGGGTGACACGGTCGTTACCGATGGCGCGTTCGTCGTCAAGTCGCAACTCGCCAAGTCGGGTTTCGACGACGGTCACAACCACTAGCTGCTTCTGAAGATGCATACCTTCCTCGAAGTCATACTCCGGCAGCGTCTTCTGATCTGCATCGTGGCTGGCGGCGTACTGGTGGCTGGCTTCCAGAGCTACCGCAATCTCCCAGTGGACGCGTTTCCCGACGTGTCGCCGACGCTAGTGCAGGTGTTCACCGAGACGGAAGGGCTCGCGCCTGAGGAGGTCGAGCGCTACGTCACTTATCCGATCGAAGTCGCCATGAACGGTCTTCCCGGGCTGAAGACGATTCGCTCCGTCTCGAACTTCGGTCTGTCTGTTGTCAATGTGTATTTCGAGGACTCGACGGACATCTATTTCGCGCGTCAGCTCGTGGGGGAGCGGCTTCAGACTGCGCGCGAGGAAATTCCCGACGGCTTTGGTGAACCCGAAATGGGGCCAATCACCACCGGCCTTGGGCAGATCCTGTTCTACTACGTCGAGGACACCACAGGCACACGCACGCCGGAAGAGATGCGCGAAATTCAAGACTGGATCATCAAGTTCAACCTGCAGACGGTTCCGGGCGTCACCGAGGTTCTTTCACTCGGCGGCAAGGTCAAGCAGTTCCAGGTCCAGGTCGATGCTCAGGCCTTGCTTCGCTACAGGCTCGGCATCGGTGACGTGGTAGACGCGGTACGCGCGAACAACGGCAATGCGGGCGCCCAGTACATTGTTAAGAACTCCGAGCAGTATCTGGTTCGCTCGATCGGCTTGGCGAGCGGCATCGCCGATATCGAGGAGACAATCCTCAAGGTATCCGACGGCGTGCCTGTAAAAGTGCGCGACATCGGCGAGGTGAAGATAGGCGGCGAAGTTCGCCAAGGACTGGCCACCAAGGACGGCGACGGGGAAATCGTCGCCGGGCTGGTGCTGAAGCTGATCGGCACCAACACCTCGAAAGTCATCGCCGAGGTGAAGGCGCGCCTCGAGAAGATCAACGACGCGCTCCCTGAGGGAGTACGCGTAGTGCCTTATTACGATCAGTCCAAGCTCGTGCTTCGCAGTGTCGACACGGTGAACTCGGCACTGGCGCAGGGCGTTGTTCTCGTCGTGCTGGTGTTGCTTGCCTTCATGGGGGGGCTGAGGCCGAGCCTGGTCGTTGCCTTCGCCATCCCATTCTCGATCTGCGTCGCCTTCATCGTCATGCGGGCAACAGGGCTCTCGGCCAACCTCATGTCGCTGGGTGGTATCGCCATCGCTATTGGCATCATGGTCGACGGTGCAATCGTCATTGTCGAGAACGTCGACCGCAATATTCGGGAGAAGCACACGGCGCTGTCGAAGCGCCAGATCGTGGTGCGCGCCTGCGCCCAGGTCGTGCGCCCCATCGCCTTTGCCATCGTGATCATCATCGTCGTTTTCCTGCCGCTGTTCACGCTTCAGGGCTACGAGGGCAAAACCTTCCGTCCGCTCGCCTTCACCGTGTCGCTGGCCATGCTGGGTTCGCTTGTCTTTGCCATTTTCGTGGCGCCGGTCCTATCGGAGATGGTGATGAGCCGCCCGCGCCCCGCGGATCAAAACAAGGTCCGCTTGGCGGACCGGCTCGTGAACGGTCTGATCGGCGCCTACCGACCGATGATACAACTGTTCGTGCGTGTGAGGGCTCTCGCTATCGGACTCGCCGTCGCCATCCTTGCGGTGGGGTTCGCCATCTTCCCCCGGCTCGGTTCGGAATTCGTTCCTAGGTTGAACGA
>JAGPVD010000097.1 GCA_018067145.1 Methyloceanibacter sp. | reverse complement strand
CATGAATGTGGGCCAGATCCTTGAGACCCATCTTGGCTGGGCCTGTCGTGGGCTCGGTGTGAAGGTCGGCGAGGCGCTGCACGCTTATCAGGAATCGAACAAGCCGAAGCCGCTAAAGGATCTGCTCAAGTCGATCTATGGCGACGACAAGGCCGTGGCGGCACTGAGAGATGATCAGCTCATCGATGTGAGTAAGAGGCTGTCCGCCGGCGTCCCGGTGGCGACGCCTGTGTTCGATGGTGCCCATGAGGGTGACGTTTCGGACATGCTTCGGGCTGCGGATCTCGACTCATCCGGCCAGGTCACTCTGTTCGACGGCCGCTCGGGCGTTGAGTTCGAGCGCAAGGTTACGGTGGGCTACATCTACATGCTGAAGCTTCACCATCTCGTGGACGACAAGATCCATGCCCGCTCGATTGGACCGTACAGCCTGGTCACCCAGCAGCCGCTCGGTGGTAAGGCGCAGTTCGGCGGCCAGCGCTTCGGTGAGATGGAGGTGTGGGCGCTCGAAGCCTACGGCGCGGCCTACACGCTTCAGGAGATGCTGACCGTCAAGTCCGACGACGTTGCCGGCCGCACCAAGGTCTACGAAGCGATTGTTCGAGGCGACGACACGTTCGAAGCGGGTATCCCCGAGTCGTTCAACGTCCTCGTCAAGGAAATGCGTGCGTTGGGATTGAATGTCGAGTTGACGAAACCGAAGCCTGAGGAACTGCAGCCGGATCGGGTCCAGTTGCCTGGACCCGCGGCGGAGTAAGCCTGTTCGCCGAGGCTTGAGCTAGCATCTAATTCGACTAACCGAAGGGCGGTAGAGCCGCCCGTTGGGAGACAAGAGAATGAACCAAGATATAGCCAACCTCTTTAATCCTCAGAACCAGCAACAGAATTTTGATCAAATCCGTATTGGCATCGCCAGCCCGGAGAAGATCCTGTCGTGGTCATTTGGCGAGATCAAGAAGCCGGAGACGATCAACTATCGTACCTTTAAGCCGGAGCGCGACGGCCTGTTCTGTGCGCGGATATTCGGCCCGGTGAAGGACTACGAGTGCTTGTGCGGCAAATACAAGCGCATGAAGTACAAGGGCGTCATCTGCGAGAAGTGCGGCGTCGAGGTTACGCTGGCCAATGTCCGGCGTGAGCGCATGGGCCATGTGGATCTCGCCGCTCCCGTCGCGCATATCTGGTTCTTGAAGTCACTGCCGTCCCGCATCGGCCTTCTGCTCGACATGACGCTGAAGGATCTCGAGCGCGTGCTCTATTTCGAGCACTACATCGTGATGGAGCCGGGCCTGACGTCGCTGAAGCCGCTGCAGCTTCTCTCCGAAGACGAGTACGCGCAGGCGCAGGAAGATTTCGGCGAGGACTCATTCACCGCTTCGATTGGCGCGGAGGCAATCCGCGAGCTGCTGAAGGGCCTTGATCTGGAGAAGATCGCCGCCGATCTCCGCGTGGAGATCGCCGAGGCCACCACCGAGCTTAAGCCCAAGAAGCTCGCCAAGCGTCTTAAAGTCGTTGAGGCTTTCGTTCAGTCAGGCAACCGACCGGAGTGGATGATCCTCACCGTGGTTCCGGTCCTTCCGCCGGAGCTTCGGCCGTTGGTACCGCTAGACGGTGGTCGCTTCGCGACCTCGGACCTCAATGACCTCTATCGCCGCGTCATCAATCGGAACAACCGGCTGAAGCGCCTGATGGAGCTCCGCGCGCCTGACATCATCATCCGTAATGAGAAGCGGATGCTGCAGGAGTCGGTCGATGCGTTGTTCGACAACGGACGGCGTGGCCGTGTTATCACCGGCGCGAACAAGCGTCCGCTGAAGTCGCTCTCCGACATGCTCAAGGGCAAGCAGGGCCGGTTCCGTCAGAACCTGCTCGGCAAGCGCGTCGACTATTCAGGCCGCTCGGTGATCGTGGTTGGTCCTGAGCTCAAGCTGCATCAGTGTGGTCTGCCGAAGAAGATGGCGCTCGAGCTGTTCAAGCCGTTCATCTATTCGCGGCTCGACGCCCTTGGTCACGCCGCCACGGTGAAGCAGGCGAAGAAGTTGGTCGAAAAAGAGAAGCCGGAAGTTTGGGATGTCCTGGATGAGGTGATCCGCGAACATCCGATCATGCTCAACCGCGCGCCGACGCTCCATCGCCTCGGCATTCAGGCATTTGAGCCGGTGCTGATCGAAGGCAAGGCCATCCAGCTGCATCCGCTCGTCTGCGCGGCGTTCAACGCCGACTTCGATGGCGACCAGATGGCTGTTCACGTGCCGCTTTCGCTGGAAGCGCAGCTCGAGGCGCGCGTGTTGATGATGTCCACCAACAACATTCTGCACCCGGCCAACGGTTCGCCGATCATCGTGCCGTCGCAGGATATCGTGCTTGGTCTCTATTATCTGTCGCTGATCATGGACGGAGAGCCCGGTGAGGGCATGGCTTTCGGCAACGTGGCCGAGATTCATCACGCGCTCGATTCCAAGACCGTGACCCTGCACACCAAGATCAAGGGCCGGTACATCACCAAGGACGAAAAGGGCAAGGAAGTATCGTTTATCTACGACACGACGCCAGGCCGCATGTTGCTTGGAGAGCTGTTGCCGCGCCGCCCGGAGGTGAGCTTCGATCTTGTCAACCAGCTACTCACCAAGAAGGACATCTCCAACACGATCGACATGGTTTATCGCCATTGCGGTCAGAAGGAGACGGTTATCTTCTGCGACAAGATCATGGGTCTGGGTTTCGCTTACGCCTGCCGCTCCGGCATCTCGTTCGGCAAGGACGACATGGTGATCCCGGAGACCAAGGATGAGATCATCCACAAAACGTCGGAGCTCGTGCGTGAATACGAGCAGCAGTATAACGACGGCCTCATCACTCGTGGTGAGAAGTACAACAAGGTCGTCGATACCTGGACCGAGTGCACCGAACTAGTCGCTAAGGAGATGATGAAACGCATTTCCTCGGTCGAGAAGGACAAGAAGACCGGGCGCGTAAAGCCCATCAACTCGATCTATATGATGTCTCATTCGGGTGCGCGTGGTTCGCCCGCCCAGATGAAGCAGCTTGCCGGCATGCGCGGTCTGATGACCAAGCCGTCGGGCGAGATCATCGAGACGCCGATCCTCTCCAACTTCAAGGAGGGGTTGTCGGTGATGGAGTACTTCAACTCCACCCATGGTGCCCGTAAGGGTCTGGCAGATACGGCGTTGAAGACAGCGAACTCCGGTTACCTCACGCGGCGTCTCGTCGACGTGGCACAGGATTGTATCGTTACTGAAGTGGATTGCGGTACCGATGGCGGAATAATGGCCCGTGCGATGCTCGATTCTGGCGAAGTGACTGTGTCGCTTGGCCAGCGCGTGCTCGGCCGTACGCCTACCGAGGCCGTGAAGGACCCGGCAACCGGCAAGGTCATCGTCAAGGCCGGTGAGCTGATGGAAGAGGAGCATGTCGAGAAGATTGAGAACGCGCGCGTTCAAGAGATTCGCGTCCGATCTGCACTGACTTGCGAGACCCGCAACGGTATTTGCAGCAAATGCTACGGGCGCGATCTTGCCCGCGGTACGCCCGTCAATATGGGTGAAGCGGTCGGTGTCATCGCGGCTCAGTCGATCGGTGAGCCGGGTACCCAGCTCACTATGCGCACGTTCCATTTGGGCGGCGTGGCGAGTTCCAAGGTTGTCGATCAGTCCTCGCTCGAGTCGAACTTTGAAGGCACTGTGAAGATCAAGCAGCGCAACGTCGTTGAGGACTCCCAAGGCCGGCACATGGTCATGGGCCGCAACACCTCCATCGTGATTGTCGATGATGATGGCGCCGAGCTCGCCGTGCATCGGCTGCCTTACGGCACGCATCTGCGGGTCGACGAGGGCGCTAAGGTCAAGCGCGGTGATCGTCTCGCCGAGTGGGATCCGTACACCCGTCCGGTGCTCACGGAGATCTCGGGCACCGTCGAGTTCGAGGATCTGGTCGAGGGCATGTCGGTCAGCGAGCAGCGCGACGAGTCTACGGGCATCACCAACAGCGTGATCATCGACTGGCGCGCTTCTCCGCGCGGCGCCGATCTTAGGCCGGCGATGGTAATCAAGGACAAGAAGGGCGAGATCGGCAAGCTCAGCCGAGGCACGGAAGCGCGTTATCTGCTTCCTGTCGATGCTGTGCTCTCGGTCGAGTCGGGCGGCGAAGTGAAGGGCGGCGACGTTCTGGCGCGTATTCCCATGGAGAGCGCCAAGACCCGCGATATCACGGGTGGTCTGCCCCGCGTTGCCGAACTGTTCGAGGCGCGGCGTCCGAAGGACCACGCCATCATCGCTGAAATTTCGGGAACGGTGCAGCTTGGCCGCGACTACAAGAATAAGCGGCGCATCATCATCACCCCGGATGACGAAACCAAGGATCCCGTGGAATTCCTGATTCCCAAGGGACGGCATCTTACGGTGCAGGAAGGCGACCCCATCGAGAAGGGCGAGTATCTGCTCGACGGTCACCCGGCGCCGCATGACATCCTGGCCATTAAGGGCGTCGAGGAGCTTGCCAACTATCTCGTCGACGAGATCCAGGAGGTCTATCGCCTCCAGGGCGTGACGATCAATGACAAGCATATCGAGGTCATCGTCCGGCAGATGTTGCAGAAGACGGAAATTTACGATCCGGGCGATACCGAGTTCCTCAAGGGCGAGCAGGTGGACCGTCTCGACTTCGACGACGCCAATGCTGCGGCGGAAGCCAGAGGCGAGAAGAAGGCGGAAGGTCAGCCGGTGCTGCTTGGCATCACCAAGGCCAGCCTCCAAACCAAGTCCTTCATCTCGGCGGCTTCGTTCCAGGAGACCACCAGGGTGCTCACCGATGCCGCCGTGAACGGCAAAGCGGATGCTCTGGAAGGGTTGAAGGAGAACGTCATCGTCGGCCGCCTCGTTCCGGCTGGAACGGGCGCAATGCTCACCAGGCTCAACAAAATAGCCAACCACCGTGACGATCTGATCCTCGAGGAGCGGCAGCGGGCCGCTCAGGAGGCCCTCGATCTTGCCGAAGCCGAGACGACGGAGGACGCGGAGGAGGGTGGATCGGCCGAGGACGGCGAGTCGGCCCAGGAGGGCGCTGAGGCCTAAACTTTCGGATGACAATGGGGGTTGGGCCGCCAGAAGGGCGAAATCTGGTGCTTGACCCCCGAAATCCCTCATTTCAACCCTTGACGATGTCGAAATCGTACTGATAAAACGCCCACATTCGTGGCAGGCGGTAACCCAACTGCTTTGACGGCCTTCGGGCGCGGGTTAGACGCTGCCGGACTAACCGGGATTAAATCGGGGTCAAGATCTTGGGGGTGTTCCCCTCCGAGATCCTCTGTATTGAGGCGCTGAAGGACGCGGGGTCGCTCCGCACTTCGGCTCTAGTGATGTGGGCTTTTGCCCAGCAAGAATGATTGGACGTTAAGGGCCGCCATGCCGACGATTCAGCAATTGATCCGCAAGCCGCGCCGTAAGCCGGTGAAGCGGAATAAAGTTCCGGCCATGCAGGCCTGCCCGCAGAAGCGGGGGGTTTGCACGCGCGTCTACACCACGACCCCGAAGAAGCCGAACTCGGCGCTTCGTAAAGTGGCCCGCGTGCGGCTCACCAATCAGCTCGAAGTCACGAGCTACATCCCTGGTGAGGGTCATAACCTGCAAGAGCATTCGGTGGTGATGATCAGGGGCGGTCGCGTCAAGGACCTTCCCGGCGTGCGCTACCACATCATCCGCGGCGTGCTCGACACTCAAGGCGTCAGCGCCCGTCGGCAGCGGCGTTCGAAATATGGAACCAAGCGACCCAAATAGTTGGGTCGTTTTCGTGATTTAAGAAAACGGATCAGACGATATGTCTAGGCGGCACAAAGCAGATAAGCGCGAGATTATTCCCGACGCGAAGTTCGGGGACGTCGTGCTCACCAAGTTCATGAACAGCATCATGAGGGAAGGCAAGAAGTCTGCCGCCGAGCACATCGTCTATGGCGCGCTCGACCAGATGGAGAGCAAAGCCAAGCAGAACCCGGTCGAGATGTTCCACACGGCCCTGCAGAACGTCATGCCGGCGCTGGAAGTTCGCTCCCGGCGCGTCGGTGGCGCCACCTATCAGGTTCCGGTCGAGGTCAGAGTTGATCGCCGTCAGGCGCTTGCCATTCGTTGGATTATCAGCGCGGCGCGCGGGCGTAACGAAAACACCATGGTCGAGCGGCTTTCGGGCGAATTGCTCGACGCCGTCAATAACCGTGGCAGTGCGGTGAAGAAGCGCGAAGACACCCACCGCATGGCGGAGGCGAACCGCGCCTTCTCGCACTACCGCTGGTAAACGAGTTCAAGGATTCCTACGATGCCGCGAGTTACCCCCCTCGAGGACTACCGCAATATCGGTATTATGGCGCATATCGACGCCGGCAAGACCACGACCACCGAGCGTGTCCTCTATTACACCGGCAAAAGCCACAAGATCGGCGAAGTCCACGACGGCGCTGCGACCATGGATTGGATGGAGCAGGAGCAGGAGCGTGGCATCACGATCACCTCGGCTGCGACCACCACCTTCTGGGACGACAAGCGCG